>JAGAKC010000067.1 GCA_017848155.1 Oscillospiraceae bacterium
GGAGAGCACAGGCATCTCCGTCGAAAGGGTCAATGTGTACGTAGACGGCATCCGCACCTGAGGAGATGGTCGATAATCGCACATCTCCGTCGTCACACATGCACTCGACGTACACAAAGTACGCCTTCGGCATGTGTTCCTAGGATCTGCACGATTCTCGGCCATCTCGGAATCCGAGCATGGTTTTTGAGTGCGATTTCGGGAATGACGATAAGCACATCTCCGTCGTCACACATGCACCCGTTATGCCGACGTACACAAAGTACGCCTTCGGCATGTGCTGCGGATAGAACATATCGTGAGCGGAGCTGCGGTGAAGTGCGTTTTATATGGTAATTATTTTATATAACATTCATAAATGAAAAACAGGAAGGATCTCACAAAAAATGAAGATTACAGGCAAGATGTTCAGAGATGCTGTCATCTCGGGAGCTAACAACATTTCAAACCAGCGTCAGGCAGTGGATGAGCTTAATGTATTCCCTGTTCCTGACGGCGATACGGGCACCAACATGTCCATGACCATCAGCAATGCGCTTGCGGAGATGAAGAATACCTCTGACGCAGTTGCCGCAGGCGATGCGGCAAAGACGGTGGCTTCTGCCATGCTGCGTGGTGCAAGAGGAAACTCGGGAGTTATCCTGTCGCTTATTTTCAGGGGACTGTCCAAGGGTCTTGCAGGAAAGGCAGAGGCTGATGCAAAGGACCTGTCCGAAGCGTTCAAGCTGGGTGTGGATGCGGCATACAAATCCGTCATGAAGCCTACAGAGGGCACTATCCTCACTGTTGCGAGAGAGGCATACGAGAACACTGTATCTCTTGCTGCCGAGGGCGGCGATGCTGCGGAGTTTCTTAAAGCATACATCGCAGAGGCTGAAAAGAGCCTTAAAAAGACCCCTGAGCTGCTTCCCGCACTGAAAAAGGCAGGCGTTGTGGACGCAGGCGGTAAGGGTCTTATCGTTATACTTGAGGGCATGATGGCTGTTATCGGCGGCGGAAGCATCATCGAGGGCGAGGGCGCTGTGAAGCCTGCGGCTCCCGTTGCGGTCGCAGCAGCGGCTTCGGGCAGCTCCGAGGATATTACATTTGCATACTGCACCGAGTTCATCGTTATGAAAAAGGCTGACGCAAAGGATGCCACAGCGCTGCGTGCATTCCTTGAAACGATAGGAGATTGCGTCGTTGTGGTAGATGACGATGATATCATAAAGGTTCATGTTCACTCAAACCACCCCGGCAAGGCTATCGAGGAGGGTCTGAAATTCGGTGAGCTGACCAAGATGAAGATAGAGAATATGCGTGAGCAGCACAACAATATCATAAAGGCTGACGAGGCTGCGCAGACCAACAGAAAGATGCCTGTACCCCCTGAAAAGGACATGGGCTTTGTGGCTGTTGCGGCAGGCGCAGGCGTGGAAGCTCTTTTCCGTGACCTTGGTGCTGACAACATCGTGCGCGGCGGTCAGACCATGAATCCCTCCACCGAGGACATCCTTGAAGCGATAGGTCAGACGCCTGCACACAATGTATTCGTGCTGCCCAATAACAAGAACATCATCATGGCTGCGGAGCAGGCTGCGGACCTTGCGGACAGAAACGTATGCGTGCTCCAGTCAAGGACTATACCGCAGGGAATCTCCGCAATGATGTCCTTTGACCCCGACGCTGATTTCAAGGCAAACAGGACAGGCATGACCGAGGCTCTCGGCAGGGTGCAGAGCGGTCAGATAACCTTTGCGGTGCGTGACAGCGAGTATGACGGTCACAGGATAAAGCAGGGCGAGATACTTGCCATGGACAACGGCAAGATAGTATTCACCGAGGCGGATGTCACAAAGGCACTTGTGAAGCTCACAAAGCGTCTTGCAGGCTCGGGAAGCTCCTTTATCACGGTCATCTACGGCTCGGACGTTACCGACGAGGACGCAGAAGCAGCATATGAGAAGCTGCGCTCCAAGATAAGCGAGAATATCGACATCGTACTGGTAAACGGCGGACAGCCTGTATATTACTATATCATCTCGGTAGAATAATGGATATAACCTACCTTAAAGGGGTCGGCCCGAAACGGGCGGAGCTTTACAAAAAAATAGGCGTGGAAACGGTGGAGCAGCTTTCGGAGCTTTATCCGAGGGATTATGTGGACTTCACCGCACCGCTGCCGATAGCGCAGGTGCAGCCCGGAGAGGTCTGCGCCTTTCGTGCGTTTGTGAGAAGAAAGACCGCACCATTCAGCGAGTATGCGAGGATGGCTGTATACAAGGCGGAGCTTTCCGACGGCACAGGCAATATCACAGCGGTATTCTTCAACGCAAAATACACCTTTCAGAAGCTGCAGGAGAATGAGGAGTATCTGTTTTACGGGAAGATAAGCGGCGACCTTATCGGACTTCAGATAAGCTCTCCTCTTTTCGTGAAGCCTGACGAGGGCGGACTTGTCCCGAAATATCCCCTTACGGCAGGTCTTACCAACAACATGGTGTCGCAGAATATGAAAACGGCGCTTTCGATGTTGAGATACCGTGATGACCTGCCTTGCGATATCCGTGTCAGGTATTCGCTGCTAAGCCGTGAAGAGGCAGTGCGGAAGATACATTTCCCGAAAACGGCGGCGGAATATACCGCAGCACGCAGACGTCTGGTGTTTGAGGAGCTGCTGACGCTTAAGCTTGGACTCTCCCTTATACGAAACAGGTCGAGGTCAGGAAGCGGCGCTGTCTGCGGAAAAAAGGATATCTCGGCTTTCTATGGCGGACTGCCGTTTTCTCCGACAGGCGCACAGAAAAAAGCTGTATCGGACATAATATCCGACATGCAGAAGCCATATCCCATGAACAGGCTGCTTCAGGGCGATGTCGGCTCGGGCAAGACGCTGGTGGCTGCGGCTGCGGCGTACTATACGTATCTCAACGGCTTTCAGACCCTTGTGATGGCGCCTACCGAGGTGCTCGCACGGCAGCATCATGCGACGTTTGAAAAGCTGCTGTCACCGCTTGGGGTGAGGGTGGAGCTGCTTTCGGGCAGCCTTACCGCAAAGCAGAAATCCGATGTCAGGCGCAGAGCGGCAGAGGGTGAGATAGATGTACTCTGCGGTACACAGGCGCTTATACAGAAAAGCTCCGAGATGAAGTCCACGGGACTTGTGGTGGTGGACGAGCAGCACCGTTTCGGAGTAGCACAGCGCTCCGCACTTGCGGAAAAGGGCGCTGCACCGCATATCCTTGCCATGTCCGCAACACCCATCCCGAGGACGCTTGCGCTGATAGTGTACGGCGACCTTGATATCTCGGTGCTTGACGAGATGCCGAAGGGCAGGGTGCCGATAAAGACCTATGCGGTGGATACATCATTCCGCCCGAGGATATATAATTTCATCAAAAAGCACATTGCCGAGGGAAAACAGGCGTACATCGTCTGTCCGCTGGTGCACGAGAATGAGGAGCTGCGCAGTGACAAGGCGAGCGCCGTGGAGTACTACAACGGACTTTGTACGGGCGAATTCCGTGATATCCCGTCGGGGCTGCTTTACGGAAAGATGAAGCAGGCGGACAAGGACAGGGTCATGGAGGAATTCCGTGAGAATCGTCTTAAGCTGCTGGTATCCACAACGGTCATCGAGGTGGGTATAGACGTTCCGAATGCCGTTGTGATGCTGATAGAAAATGCGGAGCAGTTCGGTCTGTCGCAGCTGCATCAGCTGCGTGGACGTGTGGGACGAGGAGCGGAGCAGTCCTACTGTATCCTTATGACGGACAACGGCAGCGAGTACACAAAGGCACGCACCGATGCGATGGTGAGGACCACGGACGGCTTTGAGATAGCACGTCAGGACCTTGCGCTGCGTGGTCCGGGCAACTTCTTCGGGCGTGAGCAGCACGGACTTCCGCCGATGAAGGTGGCGGATATCGCCGATGATGTGGATATACTGACGCAGGTGGACGACCTTGCGGCAGGTCTGCTGGCGGAGGACAGACTTCTCCAGAAAACAGAGAACGCAGGTCTGCGCCGCGGTGTGGACGCGCTGTTCGGAAGAAATGATATTTATGGGTGGAACTGATGGAAAAGATGACGGCGGACGAGCTGCTGAAAAGGATAGCGGAGAGATACCGTGAGATACTGGGTGATGACCTTACGGGAATATACGTGCACGGGTCGCTTGCTTTCGGCTGCTTTAATGCGAAGTGCAGCGACGTGGACTTCATCGTGGTGGTGGAAAGGCAGCCTGATACAGCGGAAAAGACCGCAATGACCGAGGTGCTGCTCTCGCTTTCCGACGCAGCGCCCGAAAAGGGCTTCGATATGAGCGTGGTGCTTTCGGAGCACTGTGGGAGCTTCGTATATCCCACTCCGTTTGAGCTGCATTATTCCGACGCATACAAGGACGATGTGAGCGGGGATATCACAGGCTTCTGTGAAAGAATGCACGGTACTGACCATGACCTTGCGGCGCATTTTACGGTGCTGCGTGAGGTGGGGTATGCGGTGTGCGGAAAGGCTGTGGGCGAGGTATTCGGCGAGGTGCCCGCGGAGCACTACCTTGACAGCATAATGCGTGATATCGGCGGTGCGGCGGAGGATATCGGGTACAATCCCGTGTACTATATACTCAATCTGTGCCGTGTGCTTGGGTACAGAAAAGGCGCAGGAGTGCTTTCAAAGGAGCAGGGCGCACTGTGGGCGGCGGAGATGCTTCCACCTGTGTGGGCGGAGGTCGTGCGTGAGGCGCTGCGCTGCTACCGCACGGGCGAGGAATATCCTGCGGACGAGGATATCCCGCTGTCGTTTTTTGCAGAGTACATGCTCGGTGAGATAAATGAATGATACAGGAGGATGCTATGTCACAGCAGGAGCTTGAGCTTAAAATGGAGCGCTGGAGATATCCACGCTTTTTCACGGAGAATATTTCGGACACGGCGGCGGTGCTGTCGGCAGAGGACGGAAAGCATGCGGTGCAGGTGCTGAGGATGCGTGAGGGCGACTATGCGGTCATCTGCGACGGAAATGGCACGGACTATCTCGGAAGGCTTTTGAGCACGGGCGGCGAGCTTTGCTTTGAGCTGCTTGAAAGGTCGCAGAATGAAGCGGAGCCTGATGTGCATATCCGCCTGTTTCAGGCTATGCCGAAAAGCGATAAGATGGAATTTATCGTGCAGAAAGCCGTGGAGTGCGGCGCATGCGAGGTGATACCGTTTTTCTCGAAAAGATGCGTTTCACGTCCCGATAAGAAGCAGATGGCAAAAAAGACCGAGCGCTACCGCAGGATAGCATACGAAGCTGCGAAGCAGTGCGGCAGGGGCATCGTGCCCGTTGTCGGTGATGCGGTAGAATTTTCCGCACTTTTTGATATGATCTCACCCGAAAATACGGGTATACTGTTTTATGAGTGCGCCGAGCTTCCGTTAAGGCAGGCTGTGTCGGACTTTAAAAAGAACATTGATATAGTTATCGGCAGCGAGGGCGGCTTTGAGCAGAGCGAGGCTGCGGCGCTTGCGGAGCACGAATTTA
>JAGAKC010000068.1 GCA_017848155.1 Oscillospiraceae bacterium
AGTCCTCCAAGGCAACTCCTACCGGCGCGGTTGCACAGTTCGCAGCAGGTGGTAAGGACGTTAAGAAGAAGGATCTCGCAGGTATCGCTATGAGCTACGGCTACGTATACGTTGCACAGATCGCTATGGGCGCTGACAAGGGCCAGTGTCTGAAGGCTATTGCTGAGGCTGAGGCTTATGATGGTCCTTCCCTGATCATCGCTTACGCTCCTTGTATCAACCACGGTATCAAGGGCGGTCTGACCATCGCTCAGCAGGTTGAGAAGGAAGCAGTAGAGGCTGGTTACTGGCACCTGTTCCGCTTCAACCCTGCACTTTCCGCACAGGGCAAGTCTCCGTTCTCCCTCGACAGCAAGGCTCCTACAGGCGACTACAAGGCATTCATGATGAGAGAGGTTCGTTACAACTCTCTGATGCGTGCTAACCCCGAGAGAGCTACAGAGCTGTTCGATATCGCAGAGAAGAACGCTAAGGCTAAGTACAAGCACCTTGTTGAGATGGACAAGATGTACAAGGAAGAGTTTGAGGGTTGATCCCGAAGGTGATTCCTGAATAAAAGACAGGCGGCAGAGATGCCGCCTGTTTGTTTTTGTAATGACAAAAGATCGGGCGACCACATTAGCCCCAACGTTTTCCGCACAGCAATGCGGTCTTTCGTAGGGACGAACTGCGGTCGCCCGTTATGTCTGTTATATCTGTATCAGTATGCGAGGTATTCCTCGGGGATATTCTGTGCGATGAGGCCGTCGATGAAGCTCATGGTAATGCCGCCCTCGCAGCCGTGAGCTGCTGCCAGCTGTGCGTTGTAGTCCTTGTAGGGGTAAACACGCACGTTGCTGAAATTTCCGTCGTAGTGATTGACGATGGGTACGGCGTTTGCGTCGGACAGGGTCACTTCGCCTGTTTCAAGGTCCTTTGTTACGGTTATCCTGCCAAGCATGCCGATCATGGAGTACACATACGCCTGTGCAGATAAAAGGTTTCCGAGGCAGTAGAATACGAACGATCTGCCGCCGTCAGCTCTGTCAAGGTATTCCATTGATTGTATCGTGTGCGGCTGTGTGCCGATTATGATGTCAGCTCCCCAGTCGGCGAATTTCTGTGAAAGCTCGTACTGCTGACGGGATATCTCGTTTGTTATCTCAACTCCGAAGTGCACGCTCACGATAACGCAGTCGTACTGCTCCGCCGCAGCCTTTATCTGCTGCTCGATGAGGTCGATCTCCGAAAGGTACACAAGCTCACATTCGCTGTCCTTCGGCAGGGAAAGACCGTTGGTGTGCTCCATGTAGCCGAGGAATGCAAAGCTGATGCCGTTTACTGTCATGGTGCGGATATCAGCCATATCCTCCGCATTTTCATAAGCGCCGTAAACGGGGATATCAGGGTGCTCTGTGCGCCAGTAGTCAAGCGTCGCAAGAAGTCCCGCTTCGCCCTGGTCAAGGCAGTGATTGTTGGAAATGGAGATAGCGTCAAAGCCAAGCTCTGTCATCTCATCTCCCATTTCGGAGGGAGTACAGAACTGCGGATAGGTGGACGGCGGAAAAGCGTCGGTGATTATCGTTTCCTGGTTGAGTATGGCGAGGTCCGCTTCCTCTATGTAGGGTCTTACGAACTGATAAGGGTAGCTGAAATCGTACCCCTCACCGCCTGCACGGACGCTTGCCTGATTATAGATAGGCTGATGTATCAGGTTATCTCCTGCACATAATATGTTCACGGAAGCGGTGGTCGGCTGTGTGCTATCCTCGGGGGGGGCTTCTGTGGTGGTCATAGTGGTTGCAGAGGTCGTAGTGGTCGCAGCAGTTGTGACCGTGGTAACGGCTGTGGTGGCAGATGTAGCAGTAGTCTGCACCACGGGAGTATCTATTGGTGCGGTGTTTTC
>JAGAKC010000069.1 GCA_017848155.1 Oscillospiraceae bacterium
CATTACTCCGCCGAGAGGGTCGGCTCTGAGTATAGTGAGCTGCTCCCAGTTTTCTCCGTCATCCGAGCCATAAAAGCGGCATTTCTGCATCCTGCTCTCAAGACCCTCCATCGGAGCATAACCAATGATATCAAACTGTGTATCGGCACCAATGTCGATGATGAGATAACTGTCCCTGTCACCGTCATAATATGTGGAGATATCCCCGTCGATGACATTCGTGGCAGGGTCGGCATTTCCATTGACAGCGTCAGGAGCTTCAATAACAGCATTTTCAAGGGATATCTCGCTGTAGCTTACATCTCCCATCTCAACTCCGCCCATCACAAAGGTGGTAATGGAGTTGGCCTTCAGCTGCGCAACGAATCCGCTCTCATGCGCCTTTATGCTTTCAAGCTGTGCCCAGTGCTCACCCTCTGCGGAATCTCCGCTGGTGCGCACAGCCTCAACATGATCTCCCGTCACGGTAAACTGCGACAGGTCATAATTCATCGTAAGTTCCGACGCACAGGGATTTATGGCGACGATGACCAGCTCGCCCTTTTCCCTGTCATATGCCGCAAGGGTATTCTCATCACAGTGGATGATAGTCGCACCGGGACGTATGTACCTTGTGAACTGTCCGAAGCCGTAGTATTTCTGCGTCAGGATAATGGTATCATTGTCATGGTCTGCCACCGCAGTACCCCAGAAGCCGCCTGTTATATCAGGCATCCCGGTATCTTTATTGCCGTTGTAGCCGTCAGCGCTAATATGATTGTCCACTACCTGCCACATCACCCACGCAGAGGGCGAGAGCTTATTTATGTCGTAGATTATCTTCTGTCCGAGCCACAGTGCGGAGCTCATCTCACCTGCGTCCTCGCCTGCCGTGCCGCTGCCGTCGACCTCGCTCATCCAGAGGTTGAAGCCCTCTTTCCGTGACAGCGCCGCAAGCTGCTCAATACCTGTCGTGCCGTAGGTATGGGTGCTTATCCTGTCTATCTTTTCAAGCGCTTCATCAGAAAAGCTCTCATATTCCACGACCTGCTTGTCAGGTGATGTTTCATCACTCGCCACCACCGTCACATCTCCAAGACCATATCTTTCCATGGCGGCTGCCGTTTCGATTATCAGCGCAGACTGTGACTCGCCTGCGTCCACATGGCAGCCCTCCTGCTTGTTGCTGAAAGCGCCCCAGTGGTTGGTATCAGCCTCGTTCATCGGAGATATACTGTCTACTTCTATTCCGAGATCATTGTTTATGTACGCTGTCACGTGAGCAAGATATTCTCCCACGTCGTCATACTGATCATCACGGATATTGTTTTCATCAGCCCTCCTGTTTCCCGAGGAGCAGCCGCTGACCGTCATGAAATAGGGAGGAGAATTGCTGAATACCTCTACCCATGCGTCCTCTCCTGCGGCCTGTGCAGCTCGCTTCAGCACGTTCAGCTGGTTTCTGTCCGCCTCGTAGTCATAGACATATTCTCCGTCTGCGGCTACCAGCCAACCGGGCACCGCAGAATCTGTACGGGTGATGTGTGAATGTGTCGGGTCATCACCGCCGCCTATATTGTAGCGCATGATATTAAGATCAAGACCCTCATCACCGAAAAACAGATCGGCAGCCTGCTGTGAAAGAGAATCGGAATATCCGATCCTGTTTGCCCACCAGCAAAGGCTAGTGCCCCAGCCCTCAAAACGTCCGCCGTTTGTCGTCGAGGCATTCAGCGGAGATATCCTTACCTGACCGTCAAGCGTTACGTCAGCAGGTGTGACAGCAGGCTCTTCATCAGCTGTCGTTGCGGCTGTCGTGCTTTCCGCTGTGGTCGTTGCGGCGGTGACAGTCGTCGATGTGTCTGCCACAGCTGTCTGCTCCGTACCATTTCCTGAGGCTCCGTCCGAGCAGCCGCATGAAGATATCAGCACTGCCGCACAGATGATGCAGCTCAATACATTTCTTTTCATATCGTTCCTCCTGAAAAGCAGTTCCGTGTCTTGTGCTTATATTTTACAGCATAGCGCAGCAGCACACATCATATAATCTGTTCATTTCTATATAAAATCTGCTGTCAGATACTTGATTATCCGATACCGTCATGCTATACTGATATTGAGGTGACGACAATGGCAATTATAGAGCATGCAATCCACTATGAAAATCTGCTGTTCGGAGCAGATCACACGCATACCTCATGTGAGCTTATGTTCATAACAAAAGGCGAAAACGAGATAACTGTGAAAGATATCACTTATCGGATCGGCGAAAACGACCTTGTCCTTATCAAAAGCCGTCAGCATCACAGGGTAAGGGTGCGCCCGGATATCGAATACCACCGCTACATTGTCATGATAAATCCGTGGGAGCTGAAAAAGCAGCTCATAAGGCCTGACCTTTTCACGATGCTGACCGACATAAGCAGGGACGGACTTGTAATTCTCCGCAGCGTGCCGAAGCTGCGAAGTACCTTTGACAGAATGACCGATATCTTCAATAACGGCGGCAATATCTATGCCGAATTGAGCGCTGCACTTGAGGTGATGTCAACAATATACGAAAGCATCAGACCCGTCCGTGAGAGCGACCGCACACAAAGCGGCGCAAGGCTTGCAGACAAGGTGCGCAGGTACATCGAAGAAAATTATGCAGATAACATAAAAGTCAGGGATATGGCAAAGGAAAACTACATCAGCGAGGGATATCTCTCCCATGCTTTCAAGGCAGAAACGGGTATGTCGCCAAGAGAATATCTGTCACATATCCGCTGCACCAGAGCGTATGAGCTTATAAAGCATACCTCGATGAAATTCACTGACATCGCAGACGCCACAGGCTTCTGCTGTGCAAACGATATGAGCAGGAAGATACATGAATATTATGAGCTTAGTCCGTCACAGATAAGAGCAGGTCAGCAGGAATAAAAAATCTATTTCAGCAGATTTTCTATATAAATAAGCAGAACTTCGGTTGTCTGATATCATAATACAGGCTATAATATCAGCAACGAGCACGAAAGAGGATATTGCTTATGAATATCAGAAAATCTATAGCATAGATGCTCCTTTCTGCTGTTGTCGCAGGCAGCCTTGGCGGCTGCACGCAGAGCACGGTGCAGGACGAAACGGAGGACACCACAATGACCACTACCGAAGCACAGGTCCAGGCATCGCCCGCAGAAGATATCCCTTTTGCGGCGGTAAACGCTTC
>JAGAKC010000008.1 GCA_017848155.1 Oscillospiraceae bacterium
ACTGCGGCAGATATGGACGATGCCGCTTCGGTGAAGCAAGGTCTTGACAGCTGGCTCAACTCCCAGAGGATACAATGCGACAGCGCAGCTGTTTCAAAGATACTGGCAGAGGGCATACAGAAGTGCGGCACCAATAAGAAGAACACCTACTTCGTGCTTCTGTGCTGGGTGATAAAATATCTCGGCGCAAAGCCGCAGAAGCTGTTCTACATAGGCGCTGCGACGATGCGTGAGCTGTACTTCCTGCACATGATGCAGCTTGCAGGTGTGGAGGTCATCTACGTATCCTACGGCGAGGACAGCGACTTCCTGAACTTTCCGTACAAGGACAAGGTCACGAATGTGCTCGGTCCGAAAAATATGAAGATACAGATAGACTTTGATACGCTCGACCTCAGCAAGGAAAGACAGCTCAGCGATATGCGTGCCGCCGCAGAAAAGTATGAGGGCGCAGTGACCCGCATCGACACCTCGGCAGCAGGATTATTCGAGGACTTCATCGTACCGCACCAGACACGAGTGATAAAGCGTGGCGGAGTGTACACAGACGGCTGCGAGATACCGGTGTACTTTGCGGCGCTTGTGGGCTTCGACGAGGAAGCGGTATACACAAACATGCTGCTGAAATTCAAGGAGAGCTTCTCGGGACTTAAAAAGCAGCTCATCTTCATCGAAAAAACGCTGGATAACCCCAATGCCGACGAAGTAAAGGCACTCGGAAATATCCCACGAGGCAACGTCAAGGAAATGATCGACGCTATGGCGCTGCTGATAAAGCTCAACGGCGATCCGCTGAGGACTGCACTTGCGCAGAAGGCACTGCGTGAGATGCTCAACGAGCTTTACACGGGAAATCCAACCGTTATCATAAACTACGGAAACAAGCTGATAACATGGCTGTACCGTTGCACACAGGCAAGAAAATACGCCGTCCAGTATGAGGACATACCTACCGTCCTTTACTACGGCGATATCTCCCAGTCGGAGATATACTTCCTGCATTTCATGTCACGCTGCGGCTTTGACGTTATCTACATCACACCGAACAAGAGCAATCTCGACCCCATAGTAGACAAGAATCCGAACGGCAGGATGCAGATATTCCAGCTGCCCCAGACAAAGGCAAGCGGAAAATATCCCGACAAGCCGATAAAGATGAAGGTGTCAACTGTGGCGTACTCTGCGGAAAGAGAGCTTGACACGATGCTGTACAACGGCGACGCAGGTCTTTTCCGCAGCTTCCAGTTCCCAAATTCCCAGTCGGTGACGCTGCGCACCACATTTGAGGAGATCGGCATACTCTGGAAGCACGAATCAAAGTTCAGGACAGGCTTTGAGGTAAACGGAAATCTTGTAAGCGTGCCGAACATCTTCGCAAAGATAAGCGGTGTTAAGGATGGAAACGTAAACGACTACTGGGACGAGATACGTGACAGGCTTACCTCCGAAACAGTGATTTACATCAAGGAGGCAAAGCCCAATCCCGACGGAGCGCTGGACCTTTCAGTCTACCGCAGCTACTACCGCAACGGTCAGATAGATCTGGAAAAGCTCAAGGCGTCAAACCTGAACAAATACAGCTACCTGCCCGACAGGACACAGGATTTCATCTTCTATAAGCTGCAAGAGGCAGTGGAGAGCGGCTTCCTTAAGCTGCAGGGCGACGATCTGATGTGCGCAGTGATACACTACGGACTGTCACTTGGAAAGGACCTGCTTCAGATACTGCAGCGCTTCGACTTCACGAAGCAGATACCCAAGATCATCTATATCGACGCTGTGGAGGAGACCTTCTCCGTGGAGGAGTGTGTACGGCTGGTGCTGTTCAACCTCTTC
>JAGAKC010000070.1 GCA_017848155.1 Oscillospiraceae bacterium
ATCAAAAAGCCGTGAGCCGCTTCTGTCCATGATACCAACACCGCTGTCCGTGTTGTAGCGTCCCGAGCTGAACTGCCCGGAATATATCCCGTCCTGCTCATCCAGCAGACCGCATATCTCGCTTCCCCATTGTCCTTTTACCGTTTTGTGTGAAAGCTGGAACAGCAGGTCAGTTATTTCAAATCCGCAGACGCCGATTATATAATCGTTGTGATCACGTATCGGGACATAGATATACCTTGCCCTTTCCCATGTGTCGGGTATGTCCACAGCAGGACTCAGAGCATAATGAGTTCCGTCGGGAAACACTTCATTACAGCTTTCAAAAAAATCCGTGCTGCTTTCATTCCTCCAGCCGCTGTGGAAGTTTATTCCCCTGCTTTTTCCCGTAGAGAAGGAGCCTCTGTAAATGGAGAAGTCATTATTGACAGTGTTTTCGGAATACAGATTGATATATTTAAGATAGATACCGCTGTAAAGTGCGGTATCAGAATTACTGTTTGCGGTGGTGTCAAGGATGAAGAATGCACCGCTTGCGGGCGCCACCTGCATATTGAGGTAGACAGCGTCGTAAAGCCTGTTCTGAAGGGCGTCAAGCGCTTCGGGATCGTTTTTCAGTTCCTCAAAGCTCATGTTGTTTTCGGTAAGATAATCCCTCACGGAGCTTTCAAGCTGACCCGAAAAGGATATGGCACAGGCCGCAAGCTCATCGCATTCACGCTCTATGCGTTCCGAACATGAGGAGAGATGTGCACTCAGATCGTTCATTATCTGTCTGTCGGTAGGGTCAAGGATACCAAACAGATTCAGCAGGATGATGATAACCGCAAGGAACAGGCATATCACAGAAAAAACATACACCGCAAATCTTCTGCGCATCGATACACCTTCTGTTCTCAACTGCTTTACAAGGCTTCCGATGTTAAGGTATTTCAGTATATTCATAGCTGCGACCTCACATATCCTTGTCAGAAAGCCTTTTCAGCTCGGTGAGCGAAGCGGCGGCAAGCTCATCCAGCACAGCTTCACTGTCCTCGCCGTCTGATACCCGTTCAAGATACTGGTTGCGAGATGATCTCAGCACCTGCTTCACATTCTGCTCAAAGCGGCTCTGGATGTCAGAGGCATTGCTGTAAAGCGGAAGAGCATGAAGCTCATAGCTGTTCATCATGCCGTTCATCATATCATAAAGGTCACGGTAGCTTTCCTTTTCGGCAATGCCAGTATCGGCAAAAAGCTCCGCAAAAGCTTCGTCAGTAACGGGAAGATAGCCCGCAGCTGTAACAAACCGCAGATTATTCTCTTTTTCGGTAAGCCATTTTGCAAAGATATATGCTCCGTAATTTCTACGCTCATCATCGCTCTTAAGGGCAAAAAGACCTCCTCCGCGATGCACCGCAACAGGCTCATTTTCAGCGAAAACAGGATACGGCAGGGACACCGAGGCTATGTTTTCGGTAGTATTATCTGGATAGAATACCATCTCGGGCTGATACAGGATATCAGCTGTAGAACCTATATTTGAGATTATCTCGATAGTTTTCCAGCGGGAAGCGGCATAGCCGTCATCAAGACATATTCCGCCACAGACAGCCGCCCTTGCCAAAGGCTCCCATACCTTTATAAAAGCTTCGTCGTCAAGGCATAGCTTTCCGTCCTTTATAAACTCGCTGCCATAGGCTTTCATGCCGATGTATGCATAGTTGTAGTAATCGTTTATCTGCGTGAAATTCTGACCGCCCGACCACTTGTAATAGATGTTAGACGTTTCAAAAAATCCCTCAAAGGTCTGAAGATCATCTAATGATACGCCTGTTTCGGCACTGAATCGGTCAAACAAAGTCTTGTTAAGGAACAAAGCCTCAGAGGATTTTGCAACAGGAAGCATGAGCAGTCTGTCACCGAAATAACCCTCGGAGATAAACTCATCTCTGAAGCCTGAAAGCTCCTCTGCCGAAAAGTAGTCGTCCCACGAAAGAAGCTTGTCCTCGCCCACTATCTCCGCTACCCTCGGATAAGCGGTGAACAGGTCGGGCAGGTCCTCTGCGCCCGGCTCTCCGTTTGCCGAAGCTGTCAGCGCCTTGTCTATCGCCGAGGAGCTTGTCACCGAAACGACATTTACAGTAACCCCGTTTTCTCTGCCGACGGTATCGTTGAACTCGTCTATCGCATCGTTAAGAGGAGATCTTGTCTGACTTCCGTAGACATGCCACATGGTGAGTGTAACAGGGTCATCAGCATTCGGCCTTGTTTTATCTGAACAACCTGACATGCAGATCGCTGTGATCGCAAATATCAAGATCAAAGCTATTACTTTTTTCACTATATATTCCATATATTCCCTTCCTGTACGGGTATACTACCCGATCTCCTACCCGTATCTGCATTTTTTCAGCATTTCCTACCCTTTTTTTATCATTGGGGTAGTGCGAAAAAACGTGATATCTGATATTATATTATGTGCAAGGGTTAAAGAGAGTATATATCCTGCCTGGTTTAAGGGTACTCGAAGTTCCTGTGGGTGCGCCAACAGTCACAGGAACCGCCCGTTTTTTCATTTTAGCACATTGAACTGAATTAGTCAAGATTGCCAAAAAATCAACAAAGGAGAGATGTTCATGAACTACATCGGAAAATGGAAGTTCCATTCCGTTATGACTTTCGATGACGACAACATGCCTGTTTATCTCACCCCCGAAGAGTATCTCAACTCGCCGATGCCGTACATCGACGAGACCGATGAGGAGCAGGTGGCGGACGAGATGAAGGAACGCAGAAATATGATCGGCACACAAATAAAGATCTGCGAGGACGGAGAGCTTTATATGCTGACGCCGCTGCCCGAGGGCGTTTCACAGGCAGAGGTTGACAAAGCCGTTGCTGCAGGCGTTATCAGGCTGGTCGATGGTGCAATGGCCGACGAGCCTAAACGCTGGGAGCTTCGTGACGGTGAACTATGGTTCGATACGGGCATCGAGGGCGAGGTATATGACGAAGCAGCTGACAGCTGGGTAAACCCTGTTGATGAAAACGGCTTCTTTAACTTTATGAATTTCAGATTTATCAAGGAGGACTAAAAATGGGATTATTTGACTCACTTATGAGATCGGCAGGAAATGCCCTCAAGACCGAAACCGCAAAGGCTGTAAACAACGCAGCTTCATCTGTAGGAAAGGGCAAGAACCACACGGAGAGCTTTACTTTCGCTGCACTTCCGACTAACGTGACTGAGCTTCAGGCACTTCCCGAGGCTTCTCTTGACTCTGCTTTCAAGACTACAGCGCTCACTATCGTGGCACTCTGCGCCTATGAAAAGGATCCTGATGCCTGCATCGAGATGCTGAATTTCCTCAAAGGTCCTGCCGAGGTAAGTACATACGAAAAGGGCTTTATCAAGGAGGACTAAAAATGGGATTATTTGACTCAC
>JAGAKC010000071.1 GCA_017848155.1 Oscillospiraceae bacterium
AAATATATCATTTCATCATTCTCGCAATCTTGGGCTTCAGCATCTTGTCATAGAAGGGTGCGAAAAGTCCCAGAAATATATCATACAGTATGAATGCTACAGCGCCCATCGCAAGCAGTATCCATGCGCCGTATTCGCCCATCTCTCCCATATCCTCCAGCAGGTGGGTCATATTGAAAAGGTTAATCAGCAGCCAGTAGCAGGCTATCGCAGCCGCCGCATACAGCACCAGCTTCACGAGCCATTTCAGCAGGAAATGCGGCAGCTTCATGATATACTGCCTTATGATAGGGTAGTAGCCGAAAATGAAGATGAACATCATGCTTGCTTCGTAATTCGGCGAGATGAAAAGGCAGAGAAGTCCCACCGCCATATAGCTTATCAGACCGTACCGTGTGCCCAGCCGCTCCGCCACCACCCACAGCAGTAATCCCGATACGATGGGACTTACGTACTCAAAGGATGGTATCATGCTTAAAAAGAACATCATCACCAGCGAAAGCCCGCTCATGATGCCGCACAGCGATACAACGTAGCTTACATGCGGTTTTTTCCTTTCCACCATCATTTACGCTCCTGACCGTAGAATTCCATGCTCTTTTCCTTGCGCTCACGGCCTGTTTTCAGTATCTCACGCAGGGTGTCTATATCGTCGTTCACCATTGCGTCACGGTACTCGCCGAGGCTGTTTATTATGATGTTCAGCTCGTTCAGCAGCGCTTCCTTGTTGCACAGGAAAAGGCTTGACCACATCTCCTCGTTCAGCTTTGCCACACGGGTGAGGTCGAGGAAGCTTCCTGCGGAGAAGCCGTCCGCACGGAACAGCGCAGGGCTCTTTACATATGCGTTGGACACCACATGGGCGAGCTGCGAGGTGTATGCGATATTAGCGTCGTGCTGCTCGGGAGTGGCGATGACCACCTGACCGAAGCCCATGCATGCGCCGAGAGTGGACACAAGGTCAATGGCTATCTGCGGTGTGCTTTCGGTGGGGGTAAGGATGTAGCTTGCTTTCCGGAAAAGCGTTGCGGTCGCATAGTCAAATCCGCTGTTCTCGGTACCTGCCATCGGGTGAGTACCGATGAAGATGACCCCTTGCTCGTCAAGTACGGGAGTGCAGTTCTTTACCACATATCCCTTTACACCGCTCATGTCTATGACGATGGAGCCCTTGCGGAACTTATCTGCGTTCTTTTTCACGAATTCAACTGTGGGGACAGGGTACAGTGCAACGATGGTGAGGTTAGCCTCTGAAAGGCGGCTCTCGTCTATCGCTTCGTCTATAGCACCCTGTTCCAGAGCCTTTCTGATAGTTTCGGGGTCGGTATCTATACCCATTATGTGGTGGAAAGTGTTTGCTTTCAGCGCCTTGCAGACAGAGCCTCCGATAAGACCCAGTCCCACTACAGCAATATTCATTATATCATGTCCTTTCTTTTATGTGAAGATACATAAGATAATTATACTATATTTCAAAAAGAAAATCAACCATATTTCCCCTGTAAATTAGGTGATTCTTAATATATAATGTAGTTTGTATTCCTGAGTTGCTTTACCTTTATAATATTATAACATTATAACAAAAAAACCTCCCACGGCTTTTGTTAAAACCATAGGAGGATTTTCTTGTCATAATAATTTTTTTGAATTAATATGATAAAATTTCGTTATTCGGATCATGCATTGGGAGTAGCATAAACTGTAGCGCTGGTATTGGAGTAAGCTCCGTTGATGTAAGCCTTTACAACGAATGCGTACTTCTTGCCATTTGTGAGATTTCTCACCATGTAAGATGTAGAAGTGGTGC
>JAGAKC010000072.1 GCA_017848155.1 Oscillospiraceae bacterium
CACAGGCATGTTTTCAATAAGATTTCTTAAAAAAATACAAAATTGTATTTCATTTTTTACAGAGATATGGTATACTGAATGAAGTTGATCGAAAGGGCAGGGTGATTATGGTACAAGAAAACTTTATCCATGAAAGATTCAGGGACGAGTACAGCATGAAGCTGGCCGTGCTTTGTGATATAGGCAGGGAGCATGTCAGGGTCGTATTTCATGACATGGCGGTCATGTCCTATCGTGCGGTTGCACAGAGCGTTTATGTAGGCGCAAAGCTGCGGCAGGATACGGTCTGTGCAGAGGTGGCTCGTGCGATATTCACGGCTATGCGGCAGAATGGTATACCGTCATCAGCTGTCAGTACAGTGATGTGCGCAGCTCCGATGGAGCTGTCCTGTGCGCTTGAGGATGGGCTTTCCGCAGTTGATATGTTCCTGCGCCCGGACACGGAGATATCGTTCATTCCTTTCATTTCTGCGCATTGTGATGGCAGATTTGCGGCGGAGCTTGCAGGACCTCTCGGCATACTGGATATGCAGGAGGGTACGATGCAGGTGCATTTCGGACGATCGCTCTGCCTTGCATATTATGACGGAGAAAAGCTGATAACTGCTGGAATCCCGCTCGCAGGTGCACTTGATGGCTCGGGCATAGAAAGCGGGATGCCGTGGGTTCAGGGGTCGATAGATGAACTCACCCGTATGGAGGATGGAACGCTCTGCTATACCGTTTTTGATGACGGCGACAGCATTGGAATAGCTCCGTCGGCTGTGCTGGATGCTGTGTGTATAATGCGCCGTGAGGGCATTATCGACAGCGATGGTATCATGACCGACCGTGACCAGTTTTACATCGGCGAGGACTATTATATCTCGCAGCGTGATGTACGTGCTGTGCAGTCGGACAAGGCAAAGGTACGTGCGGCACTGGATCGCTTTGTAAAGCGTGTAGGAAATGTAAAGCGTTGTATCTATACGGGAGAAGCTGCGGTGCGGAACGGTCTTGCACGCATGGCGGAGCTTGGTGCGATACCAGAGGAGCTTAAGGACGGCGGTACCGGCTCGCTCGTAACGGAGGGACTTACAAGACTGCTTTCGGAGGGGGAGCAGGAGAGGTTCACGTCGCTTATACTTGAAAGTGAGGACATAACAGAGCAGCTTTACGAGGAATTGGATGATATATACATAAGAAATCTTCCGTTTTAGGCAATTTTGTATGAATTTTTCGGAAAAACCACTTGATTTTTTTCTTTTATAGTGTTATAATAGAAAAGCATTTAGTATCCGTTGCTATGCCATTTTATTAACAAAGTGGATGGCGATGTGAGTTAATGCGAGGCGAATAGCCAAACATTAAAACGGGTAGTCCGCTGGGATCAAGGTTTTGCCCTTGGCGCAAGTCGCTCGAAAAGGTCGGTCTTAAGAATATCCGAAAAGTCTAGGAGGAAAAAATGGACGCATTAAAAATCATCGAACAGAGCAGCATGAAGGCAGAGGCCCCCGTGGTTGAGGTCGGCGATCTTGTAAAGGTTGCAGTAAAGATCAAGGAAGGCGACAAGTTCCGTATCCAGATGTTTGAGGGTACAGTTATCGCTAAGAAGCACGGTGGCATCAACGAGACCTTCACAGTAAGACGTGTAGCTCACGGCTGCGGTATAGAGAGAGTATTCCCTCTGCACTGCCCTTCTGTAGAGAAGGTTGAAGTTGTAAGACACGGTAAGGTACGCAGAGCAAAGCTCTACTATCTGCGTGACAGAGTTGGTAAGGCTGCAAAGGTTAAGTCCAAGGTTTAATCCGAAGAAATCGGCTTAAACACCCCCAAAATCCAGGCTTCAGACTCCCGCTGAAAGGCGGGAGTATAGCTGGGTTAGCTTAAGAAAGAGATGTATTATGTCCGAAAACAGAGAATTATTCGACGCTGAAGATATCGTCGGCAGTGAGGAAGAGCTGAATACCGAAGCGGCAGCTGCGTCCGAGAACGAGGGCACGGAAAACGCCCTTGACTCCACGGAGGTGCCGAAAAAGCGCTTTGCCGAAGCACATGAGCTCGTATCGAGCCTTGTTTATGCTGTGCTTTTTATGCTTGCGCTTAATCTGTTCGTTTTCAGGTCTATAACAGTTGACGGCGGATCCATGCTGAACACGCTGCAGAATGCGGATCGTGTTATTTCGACAAATCTTTTCTATACTCCTCAGAGGGGCGATATCGTAGTAATCCAGGCTGACAGGCTTCAGAACAGGATGCTGTCTGGAAAATACGAGACCGTCATATGCGGAGAGCCTATAATAAAGCGTGTAATAGCGCTGGAAGGCGACACGATCAGGTTTGATTTCGATGCAGGAAAGGTATATCTTAACGGCGAGGAGCTGGAAGAGGACTATATAGCCACTCCGACAAATGCGGAATGGGACAGTGTGAGCGGTAAGGACTATGTTGTGCCTGACGGATGTGTGTTCGTAATGGGCGACAACAGAAACGGCTCTACTGACAGCCGTGATAACAGGGTCGGCTTTATTGATACAGATTTAATAATGGGAAAGGCGATATTCCGTTTCTTCCCGTTTGATACAATGGGTTTATTATGAGTGATGTAGGAAATATACAGTGGTTTCCCGGGCATATGACCAAGACCCGCCGACTTATCGAGGCGGATCTGAAGATGGTGGATGCTGTGGTGGAGATCACCGATGCGCGTATCCCCGAATCAAGCCGTAATCCTATTCTTGACGAGCTTGTGAAGGATAAGCCCCGCATTATGATTATGAACAAATGCGATTATGCCGATGATAAGGCTACCAGCAGCTGGAAGCAGTACTATGAAAAGCAGGGGATAACGGTGATCATATGTGATTGCCGCAGCGGAAAGGGTATCAACCGTTTCCTACCCACTGTGAAAACGCTTCTTACGGAGCTTATCGAGCGAAGAAAAAAGCGTGGAATGATAGGAAAAGCACTCAGGCTGATGGTAGTAGGTATACCGAATGTCGGCAAAAGCTCATTCATCAACAGAATGGCTAAGACAAGAAAGACGAAAGTCGGCGACCGCCCCGGTGTTACCCGTGGAAAGCAGTGGGTAAGCATCGACAGGGACGTGGAGCTGCTTGATATGCCCGGAATACTCTGGCCGAAGTTCGACGATCAGATCGCCGCACAGAAGCTTGCGTATACGGGTGCGATAAAGGACGACGTAATGGATGTCGAGGCTCTTGCAAGAGCGCTTGGCGAACTGCTTCTGGAGGATTATCCCGAGCTTCTTAAGGCAAGGTATAAGATAGCAGGAGAGGGCGACGTTCTTACAGAGATCGCAAAAGCACGCGGAATGCTCATCTCTGGTGGTGAGCCTGATACGGAGCGTGCCGCTGCGACATTACTTGATGAATACAGAGGCGGTAAGATTGGCAGGATCACACTTGAGCATGTCCCCGTCTGACGGACAGCTGACGCTTGATGACATCAGGCAGGGGCTGTTTGAATATGACAGCGTTCTTCGGACGCAGCACGGATGTATCTGCGGAATAGATGAAGCAGGTCGGGGACCCCTTGCGGGCGATGTGTTTGCGGCTGCTGTGATATTTGACGACGACGTTATTATCGACGGGATAAATGACAGCAAGAAGCTCACAGAAAAGAAGCGAGAGCTGCTTTTTGACGAGATATGTGAAAAGGCAAAGGCGTATTGTATTGCAACCGCTTCGATCGCTGAGATCGAGGAGATGAACATACTCAATGCGGCGATGCTTGGCATGAAACGAGCTTATGACGGTCTGTCTGAAAAGGCAGAGCTTGTTCTCATAGACGGAAACAGACTTCCGCCTATAGAGGGCAATGTCCGCACTATCGTCAAGGGCGATGCGACATCAGCCAGTATTGCGGCTGCGTCTATCCTTGCGAAGGTGGCACGTGACCGGTATATGGATGATCTGGCGCAGAAGTATCCCGAATATGGCTTTGAAAAGCACAAGGGGTATGGCACCAAAGCTCATTATGCTGCCGTTGATAAGTTCGGTCTATGCCCTGTTCACAGACCTTCATTCTTTAAGAAGTATTTCGAGAAGAAAAATGGATAGACAGACAAAGGGCCGTATGGGCGAGGATGCTGTATGCGCCGAGCTCATAAAAAACGGTCACAGGATCATTGAACGTAACTTCCGCAAGTCATTCGGCGAGATAGACATTATTTCGCAGCTTGACCGATTTATTGTGTTTACTGAGGTAAAGACAAGACAGACGAAAAGTATGGTATCAGGTGTTGAGGCTGTGAACTACAGCAAGCGCAGGAAGATCATACTGACTGCTGATTTTTATCTTTGCAATATCTACCCGGGGCTTATGACACGGCCGAAGCTGCAGCCCAGATACGATATTGCCGAGGTCACGATTACACGGGGCGAACAGCCCACGGTGCTGCGCATCGACATCCTTGAAAATGCTTTTTCAACGGATGGAATATATACGCTGTACTGAACGTAATGAAAGGACGACTTTTCTATGAATTACAGAAGTACGAGAAACTCCTCTCTTAAGGTCGAGAGCGCTCAGGCTATCACAAAGGGACTTTCCGATGAGGGCGGTCTTTATGTACCTGAAAGCATTCCTCAGCTGTCAAAGGATGAGATCATCGCTATGTGCGACAAGAGCTATGCTGACCGTGCATACGAGATCTTCAGCAGGCTTCTGACAGACTTCACTCCCGAGGAGGTCCGTCACTGTGTTGATTCAGCATACAATGACAAGAACTTCGATACAAACAATATCGCTGAGATATCGCACCTGCTGACAGGCACTTATGTTCTTGAGCTGTGGCATGGTCCCACATGCGCATTTAAGGACATGGCGCTTCAGATACTGCCGTATCTGCTGACCACATCTGCAAAGAAGACTGTAGACGGCAAGGAGATCGCAATACTGGTAGCTACATCAGGCGATACAGGCAAGGCAGCTCTTGAGGGCTTCAAGGATGTTGACGGTACAAGCATCACCGTTTTCTATCCCGAGGACGGCGTAAGCCGCATGCAGAAGCGGCAGATGACCACACAGGACGGAAAGAATGTCCATGTGTGTGCTATCAAGGGCAACTTTGATGACTGCCAGAACGGAGTAAAGGCGATCTTCACTGATGACTCCATCGCTGAAAGACTTGCAAAGAACAACATTCTGCTTTCAAGTGCAAACTCCATCAACTGGGGCAGACTTGCTCCGCAGATCGTATACTATGTATCTACTTACGTTGAGCTTCTGAAGAACAAAGAGATAGAGTTCGGCGAGAAGATCAATGTCGTAGTTCCCACAGGTAATTTCGGTAACATTCTTGCCGCATATTACGCAAAGCTCATGGGCATTCCCGTGAACAAGCTGATCTGCGCATCCAACAGCAACAATGTACTTACCGATTTCATAAATACAGGCGTGTATGACAGGAACAGAAAGTTCTACACAACTGTATCTCCCTCTATGGACATCCTTATCTCCTCTAACCTTGAGCGTCTGCTGTATCATCTCTCCGGCGATAATGACGCAGCCGTGAACGACTGGTTCGGTAAGCTCAAGACTGACGGAAGATATGAGATATCCGATGATGTAAAGGCAAAGGTCTCTGAGCTTTTCTATGCAGGCTGCTGCAGTGACGAGGAAACAAAGGCTACTATCAAGGATACCTTCGAGAAGTATTCTTATCTTCTTGATACACATACAGCTGTTGCTGTAAAGGTATATGAGGATTACCGCAAGAGCACAGGCGATGAAACAAAGACAGTCATTGCGTCTACAGCTAATCCTTATAAGTTCAGCGGTGCAGTTTACGAGGCTGTCGGTGGTGTTATCGACACAGAGGACGAGTTTGAGATAATCGAGCGCCTTGAAAAGATGACCAACACAAAGATGCCCGCACCTCTTGCTGCGACAAAGGATAAGGAGATACGCTTCACAGGCTCTGTTGAAAAGCAGGAGATGCCTGATGTGGTGCTTGATTTTCTGAAGTCCTAAAAATTAAATTAGGAGGCTGGATGTGCTTTACACAATAGGCGACCTCCACCTTTCGCTTGGCTGCGACAAACCAATGGATATCTTTTCGGGCTGGAGCAACTACATCGAACGTCTTGAAGCGAACTGGAACAGTATCGTTACGGACGATGACACGGTAGTGCTTCTTGGCGACCACTCATGGGCGCTGAAGCTTGAGGACGCATACAAGGACATGGAGTTTATCCATAAGCGGCTGAAAGGAAAAAAGATTCTTGTAAAAGGAAACCATGATCTGTGGTGGAACACCATGAACAAGAATTGCCAGTTCATTAAAAACAACGGGTTTGACTCGATAAGCTTCCTGTTCAACAATGCGTTTTCGGTCGAGGGTATTGCGATCTGCGGTACACGTGGCTGGATACGTGAGAACGGGGAACAGCCTGACCTTAAGGTGCTCAACCGTGAGGCAGGAAGGCTTGAGACTTCTTTGAAAGAGGCAGTAAAGCTCGGCGGCGAGCCTGTTGCGTTTATACATTATCCTCCGATATACCG
>JAGAKC010000073.1 GCA_017848155.1 Oscillospiraceae bacterium
AGCACCGGAAGTCCAAAGTGTCATGGCCTTCCTCCAGGTTCACCGTGGAGGAGCTGCCTGCGTCTAGCAGAAAGTACCCCTACATCGGCTTCGACATCGAGCGTGAGGTGGGCAAGGATATACTCCAGGTAACAGGTCTTTCAAAGACCGTGGACGGCGTGAAGGTGCTGAACGATGTCAGCTTCACCGTCGGCAGGAACGACAAGATAGCTTTCGTCGGCAACAACGAGATCGCCGTGACCACTCTTTTCAAGATACTGATGGGCGAGATGGAGCCTGACGAGGGCAGCTTCAAGTGGGGCAGCACCACCTCCGTCAGCTACTTCCCGAACGACAACAGCGCTTTCTTCAACGACTGTCAGCTGTCCATCCTCGACTGGATGCGTCAGTACTCAAAGGACGAAACAGAGAGCTATCTCCGTGGCTTCCTCGGTCGTATGCTGTTCAGCGGCGACGATGTGTTCAAGCCTGTAAACGTGCTTTCGGGCGGTGAAAAGGTGCGCTGCATGTTCTCCAGAATGATGCTCTTCCAGAGCAACGTACTCATCCTCGACCGTCCCACCAACCACCTTGACCTTGAGAGCATCACCGCTGTCAACAACGGTCTGTCCGAATACAAGGGCAATATCCTCTTTGCGTCCCACGACCACGAGATACTCCAGACCGCCGCAAACCGTATCATCGAGATAAATGAAAACGGCTGCTATGACCGCATGGGCACCTACGACGAGTTCGTCGAATGGCGCAAGGGCGCTGTCGGCGGTAAGCTGATGCTGTAATATTGAATAATGAATGATTTCGGTGCGCCCTACATGCGTGATATCAAAAAACGTGTAACCGTAGGGGCGAACTGTGTTCGCCCGAAATTACGTACCGCAAAGAAACGGGCGAACGCAGTTCGCCCCTACGAGTGTCCCTATAAATTATTCAGGTGAAATTTTATGAACTACATCATCCTCGACCTTGAATGGAATCAGGCGCTGGATAAGTCACGTGTCGTGCAGGACCCTGTGGTGCTGCGCGGCGAGATAATCCAGATCGGCGCTGTAAAGACCGATGATAATTTCGATCTTATAGATACGTTCAAGATCAATATAGCTCCGAAATACTACCGTGCCATGAACCGCCATGTCCAGATGATAACAGGCATCACCAGTGAACAGCTGGCACAGGGCATGCGCTTCCCCAAGGCTTTTCAGAAGTTCAGGGACTGGTGCGGAGATGATTTCCGCTTCATCACGTGGGGCTTCGACGACCTTGCGATGTTTTCGGATAATCTTGCGGTGCACCGCTTCGACCCCAACTGGGGGAGCGACTACATCAACCTCCAGCTGATATACAAGAACCAGATAGACAACGAGCGCACCCAGTGGGCGCTGTCCGACGCCGTGGAGCGTTTGCAGATACCGATGGACGCACAGGCTCACGACGCTATGAACGACGCATGGTTCACCTTTCAGGTCTGCCGCCGTCTTGACATGCAGAAGGGCATCGCAGAATACAGCGGCATGTCAGCAGGTATCAGGGTACCTCTGCGCCGTGACGTGATAAAGAATATCCGTGACTACCGTGCGGTGCTGTCCGACCCGAGAGTGCGTGACGCAGGCTGTCCGCTGTGCGGCGAGCTTATGAAGAACGCTGAATGGCTCATTTACGGGGGCGGCAAAAAGACCACCATCTCCGAGTGCGAAAAGCATGGGCAGTTCCTTGTGAAGCTGACCTGCAAAAAGGCGTCCTCCGAAACATGGACGGTCAACAGGACGCTGTACAGGGCGGACGAGGAGGCTCTTGCATCATACGAAAAGAAGCTCCAGAAGCAGAAGGAAGCACGTCAGCGCCATCATCAGAAAGAAAGGAGCACCGCAGATGATAACAACGGTACTGTTTGACATGGACGGAACTCTTATCCCGTTTCAGCAGGACGAGTTCATCAAGGTATATTTCGGGGAGCTTTGCAAAAAGCTTGCGCCTCTCGGCTACGACCCCGACCACACCGTGAAGTCCGTATGGGCAGGTACACGTGCCATGGTAAAGAACGACGGAAGCTGTCTTAACTCCGACCGTTTCTGGCAGGTGTTCCGTGAAATGAACGAGGGCATGCCCGACGCTAAGCCGCTGTGCGACGAGTTCTACACCAACGAATTCAGACGTGCCGAGGCTGTGGTGAGATACAAGGCTGACCGCAGACCGCTTATGGAAAAGCTCCGTGCGGCAGGCTTCAGGCTCGCCCTTGCGACTAACCCCATGTTCCCCGCAGACGGCATGTACACAAGGCTCTCGTGGGTTGGTCTTTCAAAGGACGATTTCGACTACATAACCCACTACGACAACTGCCGCTTCTGCAAGCCGCATCCGCAGTATTTCGCCGACATCGCAGAAGAGCTTGGTGTAACTCCGTCCGAGTGCCTTATGATAGGCAACAGCGTGCAGGACGACATGGCGGCGGCAATGGCTGGCATGAAGGTGTTCCTCGTCCCCGAGTGGTTGGAGAATCCCGCGGAGGAGGACTTCTCCGCAATTCCGCAGGGAACCCTTGACGAGGCGGTGGAGTACGCAATTGCGGAAAGATAATATTGAATATTATTGAATATTGAATATTGAATAATGAATAATTAAGGTGGCGCCCGTTCGGGCGCTTATCAAAATGTGACATCCGTTTCCCGAAATGCGGTTTTGAAATCATCGGCGGCATGCGGTCTGAATATTTCCGTAGGGGCGAACTGTGTTCGCCCGTTTTTTTTTGCGCCACGTTTTTTCGGGCGAACGCAGTTCGCCCCTACGATAACATGTTTCCCCCACGTTTTTCGGGCGAACGGTGTAGGGACACGGAAAACGGCAGGTGCCTTAAATATGTTTTTTAAAATCATCGGCGGAGCCGATACCGAAATTCCTCATTCCTCACTCCTCACTCCTCATTCCCAAAGGGCGAACACAGTTCGCCCCTACGGGTGCGGTGCCTGAAATGCGGATCTAATATCATCGGCGTAGCCGATACCGAAATTATTCATTATTCATTATTCAATATTCAATAAAACACCACAAAAAAAGACCTCCCGATATGGGAGGTCCTTTGCGATAGACAAATCAATATCAGCCCTTAGCCATAGCCTCAACTTCAGCAGCGAAGTCGTCAGCCTTCTTCTCGATGCCCTCGCCACGCTCGAAGCGAACGAAGTCAGCGATCTTGATGGAAGCGCCCTCAGCCTTGGCAACGGAATCAACGTACTGAGCGATGCTCATGGAGTCATCCTTGAAGTACTTCTGATCGAGAAGGCAAACTTCCTCGAAGTACTTTCTCATACGACCCTCAACGATCTTGTCAAGAACGTTCTCGGGCTTGGGCTTCTTGGACTCCTCATTCTCCTTCTTAACGAGGGCAGACTGAACAGACTGCTCCTCAGCGAGCTTGTCAGCAGGGATGGAATCCTTGGAAACGAACTGAGCGTTGAGAGCTGTAACCTGGAGAGCAACGTTCTTGCCGCACTCGAGAACAGCAGCGTTGTCGCCCTTGTCAGTGTCGAGCTTAACGAGAGTACCGAGTCTGCCGCCATCGTGCATGTAGGGAACGAGAATGCCCTCCATCTTTGTGAAACGACGGATGTTCATGTTCTCGCCGATGGTAGCGATCTTCTCTGTCATATATTCGGAGACCTTAGCGGAGCCGCCTGCAATGGTGCACTCCTTAAGAGCCTCAACATCAGCAACATCGTTAGCGAGGATAGTATCAGCGATGACCTCAACAAGCTCCATGAACTTGTCTGTCTTAGCGCAGAAGTCGGACTCGCAGTTGATCTCAACGATAACGCCCTTGTTACCGCATACCTTAGCCTTAACAGTACCCTCAGCAGCAATTCTGCCGGCCTTCTTGGCAGCCTTTGCAAGACCCTTTTCACGGAGGATCTTAACAGCCTCATCTCTGTTGCCGTCAGCCTCAACGAGAGCTCTCTTGCAGTCCATCAGACCGCAGCCTGTCATGTCACGCAGCTCAGCTACGTCCTTTGCAGTAATGTTAGCCATTTTTATTTCTCCTTTACAAAAGTGATGTTTATGATAAATTACTCAGCAGCTTCCTCTGCGTCAGCAGCAACAGCCTCAGCGTTGCCCTGGTTAGCAGCGATGATAGCGTCAGCCATAGCGCCTGCGATGAGCTTAACAGCTCTGATAGCGTCGTCGTTGCCGGGGATCACGTAGTCGATCTCGTCGGGATCGCAGTTTGTGTCAACGATAGCAACAACGGGGATGCCGAGCTTCTTAGCCTCAGCAACAGCGATCTTCTCCTTGCGGGGGTCAACGATGAAGAGCGCACCGGGGAGCTTCTTCATGTTCTTGATACCGCCGAGGAACTTCTCAAGCTTCTCGATCTCGAGGTTGAGCTTGATAACTTCCTTCTTGGGAAGCAGATCGAATGTACCGTCAGTTTCCATTGTGTGGAGCTGCTCAAGTCTTGCAATTCTTCTCTGGATGGTCTTGTAGTTTGTCATCATACCGCCGAGCCATCTAGCGTTTACGTAGTGAGCGCCTGCACGTGCAGCCTCTTCCTTGATGGAATCAGCAGCCTGCTTCTTTGTGCCGACGAAAAGTACCTCGCCGCCGTTAGCTGCGATCTCGTGGATGAAGTTGTAAGCCTCGTCGAGCTTCTTGACTGTCTTCTGCAGGTCGATGATGTAGATACCGTTTCTCTCTGTGAAGATGTAGGGAGCCATTTTAGGGTTCCATCTTCTGGTCTGGTGACCAAAGTGTACGCCAGCTTCAAGGAGCTGCTTCATAGATACTACTGCCATTTTGTTTTCCTCCTGAGTTAGGTTTTAAAGATTGTTTCCGCCACGGTAGATCGCCGAACCTGACGCCGTGAGAGCGCACCAAAGGAGGCTGCATCCGTGTGTGTATTTGTGCAGGACGAAGACCACGGC
>JAGAKC010000074.1 GCA_017848155.1 Oscillospiraceae bacterium
CCGTACCTGCCACCGCAACCTTTTCGGTGCAGGAAAGCTCCAGCGGATAGCTGTGTACCTTTGAAAAACCATAGTCCAGCATTTTGGTATGATCGTTCCAGTCGTCAGGCGCATTCAGCGTCACCGCGATAAGCGTAACTCCGTCACGCTCCGCCGCTGACACAAGGCAGCGCCGTGCATTGTCGGTGAAGCCAGTCTTAACTCCGACAGCACCCTCATACCGCTGCAGCATCTTATTGGAATTGTACAGCGTCCTCATATACGGCGGATTTCCGAACTCGACCCGTGCCGAGGGGCAGCACACTACCTCACGGAATGTTTCATTCTTCATCGCATATGCAGTAAGCGCCGCAAGATCGTGCGCCGTGGTGCAGTGACCGTCTGCGTCAAGTCCCGAGGGCGTTACAAAGTGCGTGGAAGCAAGTCCAAGCTCAGCAGCTTTTTCGTTCATAAGCTCCACGAACGAGCCGATGCTGCCCGAAACCGAGACCGCCGCAGCATTTGCAGCATCGTTTCCCGACGGCAGCAGTATGCCGTAAAGCAGATCCCTGCGTGACACACGGTCGCCCTCACGCAGTCCCATGGACGTACCCTCAACACGTATTGCATAGCTGTCCACGGTAAACTCACGATCCAGATCACCTGCCTCGATGGTCAGTATGGCGGTCATGATCTTTGTCGTGCTGGCCATCGCACGCTTTTCATCAGCGTTTTTTTCGTAGATCACCGTACCTGTTTCGGCCTCGATGAGCACTGCGCTGACCGCCGAGGTACTCACGCCCTCCGCCCATACATAAGCCGCGGTGATCTGTGCAACCATCGCGGCAATGATAACTGATAAGACTTTTTTCATATCCGCACTCCTCCGAAAGATGATTTCGAAGCTATTATGTGCAGCTATGGAAAAAATATACGGTATTTTCCGCCCTATTACTTAGTTTCGTCCAGCTTTGCAAGCTCCTCGGCGGACTCAGGCTCGGACTCCTTGTCAGCCTTCTTCTTTTCGATAAATCCCTTTATCTTATCGATAAGACCGGGAAGCGACTCCATGATACCGTCAACAGGACTGCCCTTTGCGCCAAGCTCCATGAGCTTCACATCTCCGTCCCTCTTGATAACGATGAATGCCACGGGCTTTACCGTAACACCTGCACCGCTGCCGCCCGCAAGCCTTTCTGCGGACTGCATGGGAAGGTCGCTGCCGCCCGAAACAAATCCGAACGAAACCTTTGAAACAGGGATAACTGTCGTTCCGTCAGCGGAAACGATAGGATCGCCGATTATCGTGTTTACGTCCACCATCTCGTGGATCTTTTCCATAGAAACTCCCATGATGCCTTCAATAGCGTGCTTGTCTGCCATAATAAAAACTCCTTTCGGTCACTTGTGTTTTATGATATATCCTTTACGGATCAAGTTACAACGTTTCCTTCTGCGGCTTTGCAACCCTTTTCTTTTTTGCTTTTTTCTTTTTGGACTTTCCTGTAAGCCTTGCGATATAGTCCTTTATCGTGCCGCTTCTGAATACTCTCCAGCCTATCCTGCCGATAAAGCACAGTACAAACGCGATCGCCGCCAGTGCGCTCAGCTTCACTGTGCCGCTGACAGAAGTCTGCGACTCCTCCGACTGAAAATCGACCCCGATGTCCACATGAGGTCTTTTTACCGTGAACACGCTGTTGCACAGTCCTAGTAGATTGCCAATAAGCAGATTCGTCCTGCCGAAGTTCAGCGCAGCCTTCGCTGCATCCTCGCCGCCGCACACCCTCTGAAATGTGAAGTCACATATCTTTATCCTGCGCAGGAATTTTCTGAACGGCTTTCCGAAGCTGTCCACAAAAGCTCTCAGCAGTGCAAGTATCTCGTCAAGCGTAGGTATCTTATCATTTTTCTGCTTCTTTACCTTTTTAGGCTTATCTTTCTTTTTGTCAGCCTTATCATCTGCGCTTTCGGAGTCTGCTTCTTTATTCTCCTCTGCGGCAAGCTCCTTAAGCTCCTTTTCGGGTGGCTCCTGCGGTTTTTCAGCTTTTTTCCCGTCATCAGCCGACTTCCTGCGCTTCTTCTTTTTTTCCTTTGCAGGAATACTGAACAGCGTCAGGAACAGATACTTCACCTTAAGGTACAGCTCTCCGTCATAGCTGAACATCACCCGCACAGGCACTGCCAGCAGCAGAATTATGAACAGCAGTATTCCTCCTGCAATTATCCAGCCCGTCGGGATCACCACCTTCATACCGTCGGCAGATCAGTCCTCTGCCGAAAATGTCATTTCCTCATACTCGTCAAAATCTATCTGACCACTGCTGTCAGGTATCGGCGGCAGACCGCTGATATCGTTCATGCCGAAGCAGCGCAGAAAATTCTCGGTCGTCTTATATGCGATAGGACGTCCCGGCAGGTCAAGTCTGCCGTACTCCTCCAGAAGATCACGCTCCACCAGCGAGTTTACGACACCCGAGCTGTCAACGCCACGCACCTGCTCCACAAAGCTCTTTGTGACAGGCTGGTTATACGCAACTATAGCCAGCACCTCCAGAGCAGCCTGTGAGAGCGGCACCTGTCTGCGTGTTTCCATCGCCGATTTTATGTACGGTGCAAACTCAGGCTTTGATGTCATCTGATAGCTGCTGCCGAGCCTTGTGATGTGGAATGCACTTTCAAGCTCCGTGTACCTGTCATTCAGCCTGTCAATTATCTTTACAACGGTCTCCTTTTCGATCTCGGAAGCCGACACCAGCTTGTCAAGCTCTATCGGGTCACCGCAGGCAAACAGTATCGCCTCGATGACCGCCATACCGTCACTGAACTTCATTCTGTGCTACCTCCCTGTCGGAACGGGTAGCCATTCTAAGGCTGTTTCCGTCCTCGGAAATTATCACTCGCCCCTGCTTTGAAAGCTCCAGTATTGCGAGGAATGTTGCCACCTCACGTGAGCGCGGAATATCGCTGTACAGCTCCGCCATGGTGACCGTGCCTTTTTTTCGCAGGCTCTTCAGCACCGCAATGATGCCTGTAAACACCGTGACATAGCTTTTTGCAACGATAGGCTTTATCGACTTCGGACGGTAGAATGCCTTTTTTCTGCCCCTGTCCGTCACCGCACCCATCGCAAGCAGCAGCTCCTCGGGCTGGTGAGTTTTCTTGTACGATGCGTCAAACTCGATCGGCTCGGGTCTGCGCACGAAGATACAGTCACCCTGAAACCGCTTTTTAAGCCGCTCTGCCATCGTCTTACAGAGTGCATACTCGATAAGCGCACCCTGAAGCTCCTTTTTAAGCTCCTCCGCTTCCTCTTTCGGAAGCAGCGCCGCAGACTTTATGAGTATAAGCCTTGCCGCCATCTCCAGAAAGTCGGACGTCACCTCAAGATCGGCTTCGGTCATCCGCTCAAGGTACAGCATAAACTGCTCCAGCAATATGCTTATCTCTATATCCTGGATATTCAGCTTGTGCTTTTGTATAAGCGACAACATCAGATCCAGCGGACCCTCGAATATCTCCAGCTTGAAATTAAGCTCCTCCATGCTCCACCTTACATCATCGTGCCGAGGAAGAACGAAGCCTTATCGAGCAGCCACATAACTCCATCGGACAGGAAATCCAGCGGACCATCCAGCAGGCCTAATATCAGCGCAAAGAAGAACGCCATATTTATGATCTGACCGTAGCGCTCAAAGAACAGCACACCGTTTCTGGGCAGGAAGCTGCACAGTATCTTGCATCCGTCAAACGGAGGGATAGGCAGCAGGTTCAGCACCGCAAGGTACACGTTTATCACCGCAACATAATACACACCGTACCACACATAAAACATAACGGTGGAGGTGATATTCATGAAGATGATCTTTGATACTATCACAAAGATATAGGACATCAGGATATTCGCCACAGGACCTGCAAGTGATGTCAGAAAAAGCGCAGTGCGACCCTTTGTCTTTGTGCAGCGGTTAAGGTTTATCGGCATAGTCCTCGACCAGCCGATGCAGCAGAAGCACATGCACAGCGCACCCATCGGGTCGATATGCGAAAGAGGATTGAGGGTAAGTCTGCCCTCACGCTCACCGGTGTCGTCACCGAGGTACTTCGCCATATATCCACGTGCGCACTCCCTTATCGGGAATACGATGAATATTATCGCAGCCACGGCAAAGAACGCAATAACAGTTTCCTGTACCGTTCCATTTCCCGTCATAAGGTCAAAAAGCTCGAATATCGGGCCTTTGATTCTGTCTAATACAGGCATTTATGTTTCTCCTTTTCGATCGTATTGGTCATATTCAATAGTATTGTCAAAGCACAAAACGCTATTCTATATTATTATATCTCATTTCAGCCTTTTTTGCAAGGGGGTAGTATAAAAATACACCTACATTTCACAAACAAAAAAACACCCCCGAAATCCGAGGGTAGATTAGGGATATAAATTCCCGCCAAAGTCCGAAATGACCGTTTAATCGGTTGTTTCGGGCTTTTTTTCTGCGTCAGGCGAGATTTGCCCGACACCATTGAAATAAACCTCAATATCCTGTCGGCGTTTACCGTCAACCTTAACGGCTTGATGAACGGTCACTTTGTCGATGAACTCGTTGAGGATTTGGGGCGTAAGCTCGGTGATTTGCGAGTATTTCCTCACCAAGTCGATAAACTTTGTCGTATCGGTTTTCTTCGCTTCAAGAGCCGTCAGCTCCTTTTGAGCCGCTTTCAAAGCAACATTCTGTTCTTCCTGCTCTGCTATGTACTTTGCCGAGAGCTTTGTGAACATTTCGGCGGTGATTTCCCCGACAACCTTGTCCTCGTAAAGTTGAGAGATTACGCTGTCAATTTGTTCAATACGCCGCTTTGCTGTGTCAATGGTTTTCTTAAGCGAATTGGTCTGCTTCAGTTGTTCGGCTGTTCCTCGTTCCATCACTTGACGAACGAATTCGTCCTCATACTCCGAAACATACACCATTATGCTGTTGATTTGCCGTATCAGGAGCTGTTCCACAACATCTGCTCTGATGTGATGTCCCGTGCAAAAGCCCTTGCGCTTGCGGTATCCTGCACAGCA
>JAGAKC010000075.1 GCA_017848155.1 Oscillospiraceae bacterium
CCCTGAGATGAACGGCAGGATAAAGGACGGTTACCTTAGCAACTATGACTATACTGCTGAATCGGGCTGGAGCTATTTCATAAATGACGAATACGCAGTTGTAGGTATTTCTGACTATGTTCCTGCTGACGGTGATACTGTATGGTTCCGTTTTTCGGTTTACGGATATGGCTGTGATCTCGGTATAGACAATTCCTCGTGGGGCGGAAGCCCTGCGCTTGTGGAGCAGACTAAGACAGCAGAAATTATGAAGCTGCTTGCTGATAATAAGGACCTTTCGGATACAGATGAATACAAGGCGGCAATAGCTGTTCTTGAAAGCTACGGTGCGTCGCAGGCTGATATAGATGCAGCAGCCGAAGCGCTTTCCGGCGCATTGGCCGAAGAAGAGCCTGAAGCAGATGCTCAGCTTCCTGAAAACACACGACCCAAGGATTCCCCTGACACAGGAGCAGAGGGTGTTGCTGTGGTGATAGGTCTTACGGCAGCGGCTGGTGCAGCACTCGTGCTGTCCAGAAAAAGATGAGCGTAATTAAAAAGGTGTTTCTTGCGGTCTGCATCGCAGTAGTTACGGCGGCGCAGACCGCTTTGCCTGTTTCGGCATATACGGACAGGCTGTCGCAGGTCTTTGAGGTCAGCGCACAGGCTCATGGCGGTGATTTGTTCAACGGACTTTCCTTTGGCGACAGCGACTGGACGGCACTGTGCCATATCCGTATGCATGGAGCGGACGGAGCGGAGGAATACCTTGATACGGTGGAAGATGCAGCAGAGGAGCTGATGGAGTCAGAGGGCTTCGTGCGGCCGACCGAGCTTCAGCGTGCGGCGATAATACTTGCTGCGGCAGGCAGATGCGATGAACAGCTTATAAATGCTGCGGTATATATGAATGAGGATCTGTCACGGCAGGGCTTCAATGCATATATATGGGCGCTTATAGCGGCAAACTGCGCAGATATCGACGAGCCTGCGGCGGCTGTGAATACCCGTCAGAGCCTTGCGGAATACATTATTTCAAAGCAGCTGCCTGACGGTGGTTTTGCGCTTCGTGGTACTGCGGCAGATACTGATATTACTGCGGCGGTGATCTATTCTCTTGCGCCGCTTGACGAATGGGAATGGGTGCAGACCTCGCTTAACAGTGCGGAGCAATGTCTTTCGGCGCTTCAGCTGGAAAACGGCGGCTATATGACGATAGGCGTCGAGAATTGTGAAAGCTCGGCACAGGCTGTGATGGCTTTTGCAGCACTAGGCTATAGTATGGACGACCCTCGTGTTGCGGCGGCTTACGAAGCTATGGAGCTGTATTTCCGTGCGGATGGTTATGCGCATCTCCCCGATGGTGATGTGAGCGGAGTTGCTACGGGTCAGGCGGTGCAGGCGCTGACAGCTCTTGCGCTGCTGGAAAAGGGTGAGCGGTTGTATGATGCGGTAAAGCTTCCCGAGCTTCCCGAGCCGTCCGATGATGCTGCGTCACAGACTGCGGAAGAGGTCACTTCTGACATGCAAAATGAGTCGTCCGAAGAGCAGGAAGACGATAAAACAGACGCAGCGCTTAACGGTGGTCAGATAAAGCTGATATTGACTGTTGTGCTTGCGGCTTGCGGTGCTGCTGCGATGGTGGTGTTTTTTGTGCGTGGCAGGAAGAACAGGAGCGTACTTATCCTCGGTGTTGCGCTCGTCATTGCGGCGGCAGGAGTGCAGCTGCTTGATATACGTACTCCTGATGAGTATTACAGCGAACGTACAGAACAGCAGGAGCTGATAGTTACATTGTCGGCAGAATGTGGTACGGCGCTTGACAATATGGATAAGATAGATCAGGCGATAAATCCACGGGACGTCATTCCCGATGACGGGATGGTGATATATCCGTGCGAGGTGGCGCTTGCTGATGGCTCAACTGCTCTTGATGCTCTTATCGCAGCGGCGAGGGAGGACAGGATACAGGTGGACTACAGCGGCACGTCATACGGTGTATATATAAGTGGCATCGGTCATGTGTATGAGTTTGGATTTGGCGCTATGAGCGGATGGCTGTATCGGGTCAACGGAGAATATCCGCAGATGTCCTGCGGTGCATATGAGCTGAAAAACGGCGATGTGGTGGAATTTGTATATACCTGTGAGCTGGGTGACCGTGATTTTGACTACTGATAAATGTCGCGGATCGTGCGGATATTTATTGTGATGTGGGTGTCAAGGTACTAAATGCACAAATATCAAGGCGGATTTTTGTACAAAACCGCATGGACGAAATTGCAACTTCCGTCTTGAAAAAAACGATTACTTATGTTATAATTTATAGGAAGTATATTATGGCGTGTTGTGCATGAAGTGCATGAGCGCCTGGCATTATTGGGAGGACTGCTTAATGACATCAACCGTTAATATGCAGAAATCCGGCTTAAGCTTTAATAAAATCGTCGGTATCGGCGTTGCTGCTTATGCTGTGATCGAAGCGATCGTTGCGTATTTCTTTGTATTCGCACCGATGTACATAAAACCTGTATATCAGATGTGTGCCGACTATAACTCAAACGGCACCACATGTATCGTTACGCTTTTCGGCAAGATGTTTGCCACAAAGGCGGAGGTTGCAAACAACCAGATCATCCTTTCTCTCTGGGATACGATCTTCAATATGATCCTTATCTATCTTGTGACGACGGGTGTGACCCTTCTTCTTGCTTTCTGCATCTATAAAGGCATGTCCTTTGCCAAGGGATATTTCATCGCATTCTTTGGTGCAAAGCATATCGCAGGTATGATGACAGTTGTCATTCCCTTTGCGAATGTTTCCAAGAGCACTTCTATCTTCGGCATCGTGGTTGCAGTTATCAGCCTTGCACTTTGCATCTTCTTCATAAAGCTCAATAATGAGGAATATGCAGAGGATATGGTATTCACTCCTGAGCAGACTGCACAGATGAAAAAGAGGATGAATGAAGGGTTTGCCCTTTACTTCATGTTTATGTTGATAATCGTTTTGCTAAGGGTTGTCATGCCCGCTCTGGGTAGCTACTGGTCGCTGTATCTCGGCTGGCTCGGTAACACAAGCATGGGTCAGGGATGGGCGCTTGCTGTACTTTTAGCTGTTGCGCTCGTTGCGGCTATCATGTACATTCGCGAGGGCGAATGGGCAATGTACTTCTATTGTTCTTTCGGCACCGCTGTTGCTGTCTGTGCACTTATGGCGCTTATTTTCAGAATCCTTTGGGTATTCAAGACTTATAATCCCACAAAGGCGCTAGCGAACGAAGGAGATGTGGCTGCCATTGAATGGGTGAGAGCAAACGGAATGACTACTTCTTGGTGGGTTGCAACTATCTTGA
>JAGAKC010000076.1 GCA_017848155.1 Oscillospiraceae bacterium
ACACAAGTAAACGTGTTGTCCGTATTAAAGGTGTATTTGAAAGTTCCTTCAACAATACCGACCTTCGCACATTGTTCCTTCATCTTCTTTTCCTCCAGCTTGTTGAAGTACATGCCGTACTCGTCGTACATCTTCTTTCTTGCCTCGATAAGGGAGATGCCCTTTGTGCGGTAGAACGCAGCCATCTCGCATATCAGCATGGATGCAACGACAGCGTCCTTGTCACGTACATAGCCGCCTGCAAGATAGCCGTAGCTCTCCTCAAAGCCGAAGATGTAACGCTGCTCCTCGCCCTTCTCCTCAAGCCAGCCGATCTGCTCGCCGATGAACTTGAAGCCTGTGAGCACCTCACGCAGCTCCACACCGTACTTTGTGCAGATAGCCTTTGTGATATCAGTCGTAACGATAGTCTTTACCGCAACAGGATCCTTGGGCATAGTACCGAGGGCGATGCGCTCCTTACAGATATACTCAAGCAGCAGTGCGCCTACCTCGTTTCCTGTGAACAGCTCGTAGTGGTCGCCGTCAGGAACTGCGATACCTACACGGTCGCAGTCGGGGTCAGTAGCCAGCAGCAGGTCGGGCTTCTCCTTTTCGCAGAGGTTAAGACCGTACTGGAGCGCTTCCTGTATCTCGGGATTCGGGAACGGGCAGGTGGGGAAGTTTCCGTCGGGCAGCTCCTGCTCGGGAACTACCACTACATCCTTGATGCCGATCTCCTTAAGAACACGGCGTACAGGCTTGTTGCCCGTACCGTTGAGAGGTGTGTAAACTACCTTAAGACCGCTGTCCGCAACGAGGTCTGTATGCAGACCCTGCTCCTTTACCTTGGCGATATACTCGTCGATAACGCTGTCCTCAATGAACTTTATCATGCCGTCCTCAACAGCCTTGTCGAAATCTCTGGTCTTTACGCCGTCAAAGATATCTATATTGTTGATCTTTGCGAGTATAGCCTCCGCAGCCTCAAGTGTAACCTGACAGCCGTCAGCGCCGTATACCTTGTAGCCGTTGTACTTTGCGGGGTTGTGGGAAGCTGTCACCATAACGCCTGCGCCGCACTTAAGTGCACGCACTGCCCATGAAAGCATGGGAGTAGGCATAAGCTCGTCGTAGATATATACCTCGATGCCGTTTGCAGCAAGCACAGCAGCTGTGCTCTCAGCAAAATAATCGGACTTTATACGGCTGTCATAGGAAAGCGCAACACGCTTTGTAACACCGTTTGTAAGGATGTACTCCGCAAGACCCTGTGTTGCCTTGTTTACGGTGTACACGTTCATTCTGTTTGTGCCTGCGCCGATAACGCCGCGAAGTCCGCCCGTACCGAATTCAAGGTCACGGTAGAAACGGTCGTTCTTGCCCTCCTCGTCATTTGCAACGCTTGTAAGCTCTGCGATGAGGTCGGGGTCTGCCGTAGCCTTTTCCAGCCACTGCTCATACATTTTCTGTATATCTGCCATAGGTGTGTCCTCCTGAAAAATAATTTCGGAAATATTGATACTTTTACATTATATCATACGGTATTTCAATTTTCAAGTAGCAGATATCCCAAATTCTGATTTTTTCTTCTGAAAGATTATGTGTAACAATCCTAACCCTGCCGTATAGTCATAACTTAACAGACAAGGCTACTCTTCCTCGCTGTATTCAAGGATATCTCCAGGCTGACAGTTAAGCACCCTGCATATCGCATCAAGAGTGGAAAAGCGTATCGCACTGACCTTTCCCGTTTTCAGCTTTGAGAGGTTCACGTTTGCAACTCCCACCTTTTCGGAAAGCTCGTTCAGCGACATCTTTCGGTCAGCCATGACCCTGTCAAGCCTTAGTATTATCGCCATATCGCACCTCCTTAAAGAGTTTCGTCAGATTCCTGCTGCAGCTTGCAGCCGTAGTTGAACACATAAGCAAGTGCAAGAAGAAATACGCCGAAAACAAACGAGAAGAAATCGGGAAGGCTTGTAAAGCTGTCAAAATTCAGAATGCCCGCCGCCTCAAGTATCATAACAGCAACATTCATTATAAAGCACAATGCGCCCGTTAAAGCAAAGACTGTTCCTGCCGCCTTTATCTTGTCTGCAACATCATATCGAAAAGGAGTTTCACCAAGACGCATTGTTCTGAATATACTTGCAATAAAGTTCAGACCTATGCCGAAGCCTATGCACACTACAAACACACCAGCAATTGTCACCCAATCCTCAGCGACTGCGCTTTTGATATCCACAACAATACCAAATGCGTCAAGCCCGACAAACAAAGCAAGCAAAGGAGCAACTATCATCATTAGTATCATGATTATTCTCGCACCCGTTTCAAGCAGTTTGCAAAGCTTTATAAAATCCTTCTTCTCGTTCTCAAGTGCCTTTTCATTAAGATCAACTGTATTAGTCATAATAAACCTCCGAACTTGACAAAATCCTTCAATAGTGATACAATGAGCTCATCATGGTGATAGTATAGCACATAAATTTACGTTTGTCAATAGTTTTTTAATGTTTATCGTTAATTTTTTATGGTTTTTCATAAATTCACATTTTCATTCCGAGCGAATATACTGTACACGGAGGTG
>JAGAKC010000077.1 GCA_017848155.1 Oscillospiraceae bacterium
CAGTTCTATGAAGATAATCAAGATGCAATCGACCTTATCGGTGGCCTTGATATGTTTGAATCACTTATGAGTCTTGATGATGATTCTTTTAATATTAAAACACGCTTCAATATCATGAATGAGGATGGCAGTCAGAGCATGACGGACATCGTACATCCATCGTCTGCGATGCAGCTTGAATTTCTGGATAACAACATAGACAGTCTGTATTCAGATATGTCGCTGCTGAATATTGATGGCAGAGGTTATTTCCTCTGGACGGACGATACAAGAGCGGCGCCATTTCCCACGTATTCCGAGGATGAAAAGAACTTGGTTCATGTGCTGTTTATAGCGGTAAATCCCGCATCGGACAATCTTGACGCAGCACTCGAATATATTTCGGATATGACAAGATACATCCGTACACAGAACGACACCTTTATGCTTTCCGACAGGACGATGTACTCTGATGTTCCCTGTGCGCAGGATATGTATGATATCTTCTCTGATGGGGTTGTGGGATACTCCTATCCCGCGGAGCTTTATGACGCCGATTTCAAACGTTACCTATCGGGGCAGATATCTCTTGATGAATATATCGCAGAGGCGGACAGAAAGCTTTCGGCTTATCTTAACGAATAATGTAATAAAAGCTCCCTAAAACAGATGTACTATACAGGAGGTGATACCATGCGGATAAAGTGGAACACAAAATGCAAGCTGCTGCTTTTGCCCAGCCTTATCGGCACTGCGCTATTTTTCGTGATACCATATCTGCGTGTGCTGTATTACTCACTGATAGATAACCAGTTTCGCAGGATTTTTGTGTGGTTTGACAACTACATTGACACCCTAACAAACGAGTATTTTCTGCTTGCGCTGAAGAATTCGCTGCTGCTTATCGTGGTGTGCGTTCCTGTGCTTGTGGTGCTTGCACTGGTGATATCCCTTGCGCTGTCCTACGGAATAAAATGGATACAAAAAACACGTTTTGCATTCGTGCTCCCGATGGTAATCCCCACAGCAAGTATCGTGCTTATATGGCGCAGTGTTTTCGGAGAGAGTGATACAGTACTGCCGATATACCTACTGTTTTTATGGAAGAACATCGGCATCTGTATCGTACTGCTGACGGCGGCGTTTACTTCCATCGAAAAATCAGTCTTTGAAGCAGCAAGGCTGGACGGAGCGAACACATTCGTTCTCCACACAAAAATTACTATCCCGATGATAGCACCTACGGTATTTTTTGTGACGCTCCTATCCATCGTGAACAGCTTCAAGATATTCAAGGAGAGCTATCTGTATTACGGCACGAACTACCCTCCCGACCACAGCTATACCCTCCAGTATTACATGAACAATAACTTTCTGAAGCTTGATTATCAGAGCCTTGCGACCTCGGCGGTGCTGACTTCGATACTGGTTTTCGGAATAGTCATGGCAGGAATGGCGATACAGCGGAGGTATAGTAAATGAGAAAACTGAATGCTGTGATTTTTGCTGTCCTTGCAGTAGTATTCATTCTGCCTGTTGTTGCAACAGTCTTACTGTCCTTTGAGCACGGCTTGCAGGGCTATTCTGATCTGCTTTTTGATTGCTTTGTGTTCTATCCGATGTTCTGGAACTCTGTGATATATGCGGTGGTGATAACGCTCGTACAGCTTGTGGTGATAATTCCCTGTGCATTCGGGTTTTCTCAGGCGAGATTTCGGGGAAAGGGAGCACTATTCGTCTTCTACATAATCCTTATGATGATGCCCTTGCAGGTGACTATTCTGCCGAATTACATCGGGCTTCGTGACATGGGGCTTATCGATCATC
>JAGAKC010000078.1 GCA_017848155.1 Oscillospiraceae bacterium
CGGATGGCGGAAATCGATGAGCTGAAACACGAGCGCAAGATGCCTGTCGTCATTCAGATATCCCTCTATAAGCTCACCCCAGCGCTCCTTTTCGGATTTTGCGACCTTTGCATATCCGTATCCGGGGAGGTCAACAAAGAAAACATCTTCAAGCGAATAGAAGTTTATGGTTGCTGTTTTTCCGGGGACAGCGCTGACTCTCGCAAGAGATTTTCTGTTGAATATCTTGTTTATCAGCGAGGATTTACCTACGTTTGAACGTCCCGCAAATGCAATCTCTGTCCTTGTTGAGGCAGGTATCTGCTTAAAGCTGCCGTAGGAAGTAAAAAATTCTGCTTTGTTAAAGTTCATACTTCACCTATAATATGTATCAGCGGCGGAGCGTTGCACACCGCCGCTTTTTTATCAGTTTGCAGAAAGAACAGGGAGCTTTTCCTCTTCGGTATTCTTTGCTGCTATCTTCTTTTTCTTTATGGAGCCTGATTTCTTCGGATTGCAGTTGGGAGTTACCAGTGCAGCGTCAAGCACAGTGCTTATGTCCTCTGCCACAACGAATCTGACGTTCTGTTTTACAACATCGTCCAGCTCGTCTATGTCGGGCTCGTTTTCCTTGGGGATGCATACTGTCTTTACACCTGCACGGTATGCTGCCATGGATTTCTCCTTAAGTCCACCTATGGCAAGGACCTTGCCTCTGAGCGTTATCTCGCCCGTCATAGCCACATCACGTCTTACGGGAATACCGCTCAACGCAGATACCAGTGCAGTAGTAAGTGTAACACCTGCGGAGGGTCCGTCCTTAGGCACAGCGCCCTCGGGAGCGTGAACGTGGATGTCCTTGTTCTTGTAGAACTCGGGGTCGATATTGTATTTCGCTGCCAGTGATCTTGTAAGGCTTACTGCGATCTTTGCGGATTCCTTCATTACATCGCCTAGGCTGCCCGTAAATTCTGTCTTACCTGTGCCGTCCAGTACAAGCACTTCAAGCGGCAGCATCGTTCCGCCGACGGAAGTCCATGCAAGTCCGTTTACAAGACCCACCTCGTCCTGAGCCGCAAGATGCTCGGGCAGATACTTTTTAACACCGAGAAAATCGGAGATGTTCACATCGGTAACATTTACCTTCTTGTCGCCCTCCACGAGCATCTTTGCGGATTTTCTGCATATGTCAGCTATCTTTCTTTCCAGCTTTCTTACACCTGCTTCACGTGTGTAGAAGTCGATGATGGAGTAGATAGCCTTGTCGTTTATCTTGACATTTGCTGACTTTTCGCCGTGCTTTTCAAGCTGCTTCGGAAGCAGGTGCTTCTTTGCGATGTTGAACTTTTCCTCACGTGTGTAGCTGTTAAGCTCGATAACCTCCATTCTGTCAAGCAGGGGAGCGGATATCGGGTCCAGCGCATTTGCGGTAGTTATGAAGAGGACATCGCTGAGGTCAACGGGTATCTCAAGGTAGTGGTCAACGAATGCGTTGTTCTGTTCGCTGTCCAGTACCTCAAGCATTGCAGAGGACGGGTCGCCCTTGTAGTCGCTGCCCATCTTGTCTATCTCATCGAGCAGGATAACGGGATTCATGCTCTTTGCTTGTTTGAGTGCGTTGATGACACGACCGGGCATAGAGCCTATATAGGTCTTTCTGTGACCACGTATCTCCGCCTCGTCATGAACACCGCCGAGAGAAATCCTTGCGTAGTTTCTGCCGAGAGCCTTTGCGATGGAGCGTCCGATGGAGGTCTTGCCGACTCCGGGAGGACCGTAAAGACAGATTATCTGTCCCTTTATATCAGGCGCAAGCGCTCTTACGGCAATAGTTTCGGTGATGCGCTCCTTGACCTTCTTAAGACCGTAGTGATCCTTGTCGAGCTGCTTCTGGACCTTCTTTATATCCACCTTGTCCTTTGTCTTGATATTCCAGGGAAGCTCCAGCACTGTATCGAGGTAACCTCTGATAACAGCAGCCTCCTGCGACGAAAAGGACATCTTTGTCAGCTTTTCAGCTTCATTTACGAGCTTTTCGGTAGTTTCTTCAGGCAGACCGAGAGCCATGATCTTTTCTATGTATCTCTCTGCTTCCTCCTGAGGGCTGTCGCCGTCGCCGAGCTGACGTGAGATGACACGCATCTGCTCACGCAGGTAGTATTCACGCTGGTTTTTGTCCACCTGCTCCTTAACCTGCTCCTGGATATCCATTTCCGTTTCGATTATCTCAAGCTCGCTTCTCAGCATGGTTATAAGCAGCTTTATCCTTGTCAGTGTACCGTTCGTTTCCAGCAGCTTCTGCTTGTCCTCAAGCCGTAATACGACATTGAATACGACCTTCTCAAAGAGCTTTTCGCAGTCCTCCTCGCTGATGATGCTGTCGTAAAGCTCACGGGGCATCTTGGGAGTGACCTGAGCATAATCCACGAAAGCGTCCTTTAATGCACGCTTGCAGGCTGTTCTGGTATTGTCGGAGAGGGCAGCACCTCTTGTCGGCTGCTCCTTTACCTCAAACTGGAAGTATTCGCTGCGGGAAACTGTCTTAACTCGCTTTGCACGGTAAAGTCCCTCCACAAGTACTCTTGTAGAGCCGTCAGGAGTTGTCAGAAGCTGTCTTACCTCTGCAACTACGCCTGTTTCATAAAGGTCGTTTACCTCAGGCTCTGCGACAGAGGGGTCGATCTGTGAAACCAAAAATATATGTCCGTTTCCATCGGCAGCTGCTTTAAGTGCGTTGACAGAGCGCTCTCTGCCTACATCGAAATGCAGCACCATAGACGGAAATACAACAAGACCACGCAGTGATATTGCGGGAAGTGTGGTGTTCTTTGTCATTGATATCATCCTTTCTTTTCTCTCTTTATGTCATCTGCGGAGTAATCCGCATCAGGTGGATGTCCTGTCAGGCAGGCGTATCATCAGATACGCAACATTACTATTATATAACATATCTCATTATTTTTCAAGTCTTTTATATGCCCAATTTGACCTTAATGTGGAATTTTATCTGAATATTGTCGTGAAAATGAAGTAAAGGATAGGCTGATGCAGGATATATATCCAGATCGTGTATTTTCCGACAGTAGCAAGCCAGCGCACATGGGTAGGGTAGAAGAACTTCGGAAGGACGCCTTTTTTTGCATAGATCCCGAAGTAGCTTCCTGCGATGAACACAAAAAGCCACGGGAAAAGTGGGAAATAGTCCGAGGAATAGAAGCCGGCACCGTATATACCGAACGGGAACAGAACTCCTGCATTATATGCAGCTGAAGGAATACCGAGCTGCATAAAACCGCCGAAGCCGAAATATCCGTGCTGTACGTTCATTGTGAACATAAAGAGGAAAACGCAGAGGATTATTCCCACAAGTGCAGGCAGCTTGTCAAGTACCTTTTCGGAAAGTCCGAATATCATCATACTTATACCCATGAAATGCAGTATTCCGAAAAGGATAGTTCCGCCTGTGAAGAAGGGCAGGACGAATGTCATCACCATGCCGATGAAGAAGCATTGTACACCACGCTTGAGATTGTTTGAGGAGTACCTGCACACAGTGCCTGAAATAAAGATGAAAGCGCCTGCGAAGATATCTCTTATGATGTTAAACCAGCCCTCAAAGAATATAGGCACATCAAGTCCTACTATGTATTTGAGGTCGTACATCGCATGGTAGACCACCATGCAGAGTATCGCAAATCCACGTATCTCGTCCAGAAGTCCGACTCTTGTAGAGCCGCTTAAAGTTTTTTTCTCAGAATTAACCATTATAAAAACTCTAGAAAGTATTAGTGCAGACGTAGTCTGTACCGTCTGTATCTATTTTAGCATAGATCAATAAAAATTACAATAACAACTTGAACACTTTGATGTTTTGTGGTAAAATATATAGGTGAATTTATGCCAGACAGTAAATAGTATTGATCTGTTTACTTTATTATACAGTCTGAAAGGATATCCCATAGATGGAATATATTAAGATAGGTAATGTAAGGATAGAAAAGACTGCTGCGCTTGCACCTATGGCGAGCGTTGCGGACAGAGCATATCGCCTTATGGCAAAGGAATACGGAGCAGCCTATGTGGTAGGCGAGATGGCAAGCTGCAAGGGTCTGTGCTACAGCGACCGCAAGACGGCTGAGCTGCTAACTGTCACAGGTACGGAGCGACCCATGGCTGTGCAGCTTTTTGGCGCTGAGCCTGATTTTATGGCTGCTGCGGTAAAGATAGCAGAGAGATACGAGCCTGATATAATCGACATAAACGCAGGCTGTCCCATGCCAAAGATAGTAGGCGGAGGTGCAGGAAGCGCACTGATGAAGACACCTGAGCTTTTCGGGGAGCTTGTTGCCGCTGCTGTGAAGGCTACGGAGCTGCCTGTTACTGTTAAGATACGTAAAGGCTGGGACAGTAACAGCGTGAATGCGGTGGAGATGGCTAAGATAGCGGAGGAAAACGGAGCTGCTGCGATAGCTGTGCATGGAAGAACACGTGAGCAGCTTTATTCGGGAAATGCCGACTGGGATATTATCCGTGACGTTAAGGCAGCTGTTTCGATACCTGTCATCGGAAACGGCGATGTTTCCACACCCGAGCAGTGCGAGAGCATGTACAGATATACAGGCTGCGACCTTGTCATGATAGGCAGGGGCAGCTATGGCAGGCCGTGGCTGTTTGGTCAGATAAAGGACTTTTATGAGGGAAAGTCGCCCCGTCCCGAGCCGTCATTTGAAGAAAAGCTAAGCATAATGCGCCGTCATATCGGGCTTCTGGTGGAGGATAAGGGAGAATCCGTCGGAATGAAAGAGGCTCGCCGTCATGCCTCGTGGTATCTTAAGGGCATGCAGGGCGCAGCGAGGTTCAGAAATATGTGCGGAACACTGAATACGCTTGATGATCTTGAGCGCCTGATAGATGAGATATCCGA
>JAGAKC010000079.1 GCA_017848155.1 Oscillospiraceae bacterium
AAAGACCTGCAGGATAGTCCATTATCATGACTACCTGATACGCCTCTGCATTATAACCTGCATCCTTGTTGTACTCGTAGATATTGTCAAACTCACCACGCAGACATCTCTGGGTTATGCCCGAGATATGCTCGGTAAGCGTGCGCAGCTTTGATTCAAGGTCCTCGGAAGTAGTCCATATCTGTCCGTTTATCAGCTCACCCGAGCGTGTATCCATATCCACAAGACCGGAGAACAACGAAAAGCTTCCGCCAAGAGCAACGGGGTCATAGAAAGTGAAGTTCAGCTTTCCAAGCTGCATCATCATAAAAAGACGAAGCGCAATACCGCTTGCAAGATCTCTTATAAGCTCGGTCGCATTTCCGCCGTAACGGAATATGTAGTTAAGATCACCGTCAAACTGTGCGCTGTGCGGTACGAGCAGCTTCTTTCCTCTGTACATGAAGCTGTAGTAGCGCTCAAGAATACTGACCGCAAAATCGGATAGACCGCTGTCCGAAAGATCCTGCTCAAGGTCGCCTATACGAATGGAGCGTGGTATATTATCTGTACAACCGTACTCGTCATAATTCGGCTCATCGCTGTATATCTCGTCAAACTCCTGCGCAAGCTCCCTGAACGGAAAACGTGCAAGGAACTCTGCCTGAAGCGATTCCTTTCTTGCTTCAAGACCTGCTGCAACGGCAGCTCTCTTGTCCTTTGCATAGCCTTTCAGCTGCGTAAATGTACCGTCAAGACTTTCAGCGCTTTTTGAAAAATACTCATCCACTGACGTAGTCATTCCAGAAAACTGAGCCTTGCCCTTGTCAGACAGCGCCGAAAGCTCGTTCATCAGCACAGGCTTGTCATCAAAAATACGCTTTCTCGCCTTAGCCATATGCTCGGTCAGCACGCTCTCCGCCCTGCGGCAATAGCTGTAGAGCTTACGGCAGGCTGACTTCTTCTCCGAGGTATGTACACCCTTAAGTGCCTCATCGACCTCATATGCGATGGATATGATCTCCCCGGGCTTTTCAAGAAAGCTCTCCGCCGAAAAAGACAGCTGCGACGGCTTGTTCTGATGATATTTATTGTACTCCGTAACATTTCGCACGCTTGCTTCTGCGCTACGCACCATGCCGAGTGCACGACGGCACGCAGAAATAAGGTCGATATCCGCCGCATGACGAGATATGAAATTCTCCGTAGCGTCATCATTTTCATTACGCAGAGCCGTTACGGCACCGCCGTTGTCCTTATGTATCTTTATGCCCTCGCCGCTTACAGTGCGCAGAGCATTGTCCGATGTAGTCTTAACATAGCCGTCTATCTTTTGCGTTATCTCCTCAAAATCGGATACGGCAGCCTTGTAATCCCTGTCAAGCTGCAATAACGCATCAACGAACTCATTTAAGAATGAGATAGAAAAATGCATCCCGTACCCTCCTTACTTTGCAGCGCATGCATACTGCACTGCACGATCAAAATTAGCGTCGCCAAGCACCTCACGGAGCTTTGCATGGTCGCCGCTGCTTATCATGGCATCCAGCGCCTCTTTCTGTGCGTCTATCGCCTTTATCTCCGCAATAAATGCCTGCGTTTTCTGCTCAAACGCTTTAAGCTCTTTAAGCTGAGCTTCTATGAACGTCTTTCTTTCGTCACGCTTAGCAATAAGCTCCGCACCTGCGTTTTTGGCAGGGTGCTGTGCGCTGATCTTTTCAAGCTCATCCGCCACATCTATAGACATAGCGCTTATCGCCTCAAGATCGGTCTTATATGTAAAGTGCTCGTTTTCGGATATCTCGTCCTTGTTTTCGATATCAGCTCTTATGTCCATCGCCGCCATCTGTGCATCGGAAAGAGCCTGTCTGTACTCGTGCAGCTGCATCCTGCAGCCACATTCGAGCTGTTTAAGCTCCTGCTCATACTGCTGCAATGATATCCATGCGCTCGTCATAGCACTGCGCTTTTCAGCGACCTGCTGCTGAAGCTCACCAAGGCGCCGGGGTATTTCAAGCCGCTTCTTCATGGCGGCACATTTCGAGCTTACCATGGACGACAGCGTTTCCCTTAGTCTTGCATGAGCTCTGCCCACATTAAGATATACTTCCTTTTCTGCGTCGCTGCCTGACATGCATGCAGCGCCGTAATCACTCATCTCTGTAATGCTGACACCGCTCAGAAGAAGCTCGCCGTCACTGCGGCAGCCTGACCTTGCGAGAAGCCTTAACCAATGCGCTTCCGCAGAATTTGGCGACCAGCGCATCACCTCTGTACACGCAGCCTCGCCCTCGGCAAATCTGCCCTGAGTTATCAGCTTCTGTGCAGCAACGAAAGCTTTCTGTGCATTTTCATGCACCTGCGCATCAGCAATGCGGCTGAAGCCCTCAGCTGCACCGCAGAAAAAGCACTTTGCGGCATAATGTATCATTCTTGCGCACTTTGTACATTTTACGATAGTCACGTTGAAACCTCCCGGTCAGAAATATCCTCTGCTGCATTCTTCAGCACTCTCTCATATTCCGTAAACGAAACAAGTCCGCTCATTATATCCTCTATCATCTTTTCACTGCAATAGCTTACATGCAGTATAGAATGATCTGCCATCGCTCTTTCCCTGCAGGAATCCTGAACATTGTCAGACATCGTCTTTATCTCTGCCGCAAAACGACGACGCTGACGGATAGCTCCTTCACTGCGCTCCTCCATTTTAAGGTCACTGTTACGTCTTGACCTGTCCGCATTCATCACAAGACCGATGATAAATCCAACGATCGCTCCGCAGAAAGCTCCTATAGCAAGTACTATCACATACGTACTCACACTCCAGATCTTCAGCTGAAACTTTGATAATTCAAACGATTCGAACTCTCCTAAGAAGTCAAACACGTCGAACAGCAGCACCACTACGCACAGCACCGCAGCCGCACCAATGCCAAAGAAAACTCCTCGAAGTACCTTACTAAAAACGTTACCCATATGACCGATCCCTTCTGTCCGATTAATAACTATGCCTTTTATTGGAGCACAGCATACAGAAATATTTTACACCCAAATCATCCATTTGTCAACTACAAATAACAATAATATCCGCAATAGTAACATCACTGAGCCTCTCTCCACAGGGACAGACCTGCCCTTGCCATAGAGTCAAGCTCCTTTCTCGCCTGCTGCTCCTGCTCCTCGGTCAGCTTCTGACCAGTGCGTGTACGGAACGATGCTTCTATCTGCGGATAACCCTTATCATCCTGTTCCACCTTTATATTGTACGCTTCGCAGGTCAGCTCCCCCTCGTCAAGCATATAATTCAGCGGCATTCCGTCCGAACCCTCGGACAAAAGCATAAAGCCTGACGTTTCTTCGTTGTCGGCGTGTATTCCAAGCTTCCCGTCAACTATCAGCCTTGCCCCATCCAGCACCACAGTACGACCATCCTTATCGGTAGTCATTCCGCTGCCGTTTTTTCCCTCGGCAAAGCTGGGTATCAGCGTTTTCCGTCCGCCCATATCATCAGCCAGCACGTCAAGCAGCGTAGTATACGGCGATACTCCCGTAAGATACGCATTCAGTATCATAGAGTAAGGCTTTTCAGCGGAGGTCATCCCCTCCGTGAACTCCATATCAGTGAGCAGCTCAGCACGCTCCGCACAGCATATGGGTGTATTAAGACTGCATCTCATATCCCTGTACAGCATGTTCAGCACCGATATGATATCCGCATCCTCAAAGCCGCTTCCGAACACCAGAAGCTTGCTCTCACTCATGTAGATATCCTTTCCGTCAGTGAGTGACAGCTGCTTCACTGCTTCACCGAGTGTTTTGCCGCTGCCCGTGACCTTAATGACATTAGATTTCGTCGCATCTATAGTGCCGCCGCTGCCGCCTGCACTGAAAAGGAGTGCACTGAGCCTGTACTGACCATCCTCGTGATCTATAGCAGCAAGCTGTATTATTGCACGATCCCCAAGCTCCGTTATATCTGCACAGCCTGTACAGACCGTACACATAATGAGCATCAGGAGAATAGCCACAGTTCTTCTCATATACTTCTCCTTTCGGTCTTTTTCTTTCGTTCAAATACGACCCTGACAACTGCATAGGCACTGAACAGAAGCAGCGCACACCTCATAGCTGCCGCCAACGACCAGATCGCGCCGAGAAAGCCGTCAAGACGCTTGAATAGCGCTATATCTGCCAGCTGTGCCGAGGCGATAAACGGATATTCCGCAGAAGCGGTGAATTCACCCAGAACTCCGATGTTGAACAGCATGATAAGAACTGTTCCTGCCGCAGATGAAAGTGCGAACAGAAAGCCCGTCGCTCCGCATCCGAGAGAATCCTCTTTTGGTCTTACATAAGGAAGCAGCGCAGCAAATGCGAGATACTCTCCGCATCGCATCATACGCTCGACCACCTGCCGCACGAACACATCATCAAGCTCCGCACCGGGAAGCTCACGCACATGTATATGCGGAATATCAGCAACGACCACCACAAGCGTTATCACCGCACCTGCAACCAGGATCAATGCCCCTGCACGTGCGATGCCCTCTGCACCCTTTCCTGCCGAATACAGCGCAAACAGTGCAACAAGCACGAACATGACCGCACCCGACATTCCGCCGAGAAGCGTGCGCTGTGCAAATTCAGCGCTGTAGAGTGCTGTTTTCAGCGACATGAGCAGAAGTATCACCGCACTGACACTACCGGATATGATACCCAGTACCTTGCTCCTGCTTTTTATCGAGCCATAGACCGAGCGACCTCCGACCGAATACAAAAGCACCGGAAGTGCCAGCAGAAAGCATATTCCCTCTGCCGAAAGTGCTGACGCAAATCCAGCTATACTGAAATCCCCTGTCTGAGGAAACACTATCTCCGCACTTAGCCGAGATAGCAGCAACACACAAAACAACTGTGAACGACTTATCATTTTCTCTCCAATATCCTTATTCTGCCCCGTTCAACCCCTGCAAGGTTATATCGTCCTGCGCCATCTTCTTCCACCCTGCACGTATGAACATATCACGTCCCGCTTTGGGGGTGAAAGGCGAAATCGGCTTTTTTTGCGGTTTCGGAACGAAACTTCGGTCACTCCGACCGAAGAGCCAAAAAAGCAATTTCGCCTACTCTGCGCCATTCAACCCCTGCAGCGTTATATCATCCTGCGCCATCTTTTTCCACCCTGCACGTATAAACATATCACGTCCTGCTTTGGGGGTGAAAGGCGAAATCGGCTTTTTTTGCGGTTTCGGAACGAAACTTCGGTCGCTCCGACCGAAGAGTAAAAAAAGCAATTTCGCCTACTCTGCGCCATTCAACCCCTGCAAGGTTATATCATCCTGCGCCATCTTCTTCCACCCTGCACGTATGAACATATCACGTCCCGCTTTGGGGGTGAAAGGCGAAATCGGGGACATAT
>JAGAKC010000080.1 GCA_017848155.1 Oscillospiraceae bacterium
CCATTCACATAAGCCTTTACAGCGAACGCATACTTCTTGTTGTTAGTGAGGTTTCTCACCATGTAAGATGTGGAAGTGGTGCTGTAGCCAGTCCACTTTGTTCCGTCCCATACCATCACGCGGTAAGATGTAGCGCCTGTAACTGCGTTCCACTTTACCTGAACCTTAGCGTCACCTGCGCCTGCCTTCACGCCTGTGGGGATGATGGATGCTGCAACGGGAGTAGCATATACTATCTCACTTGTATCACTATAAGCGCCGTTTGCATATGTCTTGACTGCGAATGCATACTTCTTGCCATTAGTAAGATTTCTCACCATGTTAGAGGTTGCTGTGGTATTGTAGCCGGTCCACTTTGTGCCGTCCCATACCATTACTCTGTAGGACTCAGCACCCTCGACTGCATCCCACTTTACCTGTACCTTTGTGTCGCCTGCGGATGCCTTTACATTCTGAGGAACAGTGGAAGCTTTTTCTTCCATAAATGTGATCTTAGTGATCCTTATTCCGCAGCCCTGAACAGCAAAGTCGCAGCTGTAAGGATTATTCCTGATGTATGCAAGCTCTGTTTCTGTTACGGGGATCTCATATACGGAACCTGTAAGAGTCTCAGGCTCTTCGGTAGCCCATTTGAAGCCGATATTGGGATCGCCCCAGACATTCCATATTGCCCAGATACTGTTATCCTCATAACCATCGAGCTTCTCTGCGTAGATCTTCAGTGTTCCTGCCTTTTCGAGATTTGCGAGCGCAGGATAGTTAATATCATGCTGAACGCCCCACTCGGGCAGTGCGGTCTGATTATCGTCGAGAAGTATCTCGCCTGCTGCTACCTCTGCCTCGGGAACTTCTTCGTAGCCGAAGGTGATGTCCGAAACGTAGATCTTTGTGCCGGGAGTTACATACTGCGCATCCAGCATGGGATTTGTCCTGAGCATACCACGGTAATTTCTTGTGATGGTCTGCTCTGTAGAAGCCAGCGGGAAGTTCATACCGGGATTCCACTCGTCGGTTGCGTCAGTGCCTGAAACCGCAAGCTTGATGGTGCCGAAATTCTCGTTCTCATATCTTGCTGTAATGCTTACAGACTGTACATCAGAAATGTCGATGTCATTTGCCATCAGGAAGGGACCTTCAACGTAGCATGCCTCTTTGTCGCCGTGGTTGTAGTAGAAGGACTTCTCGCCTGTCTGGATCCACTGACCTGTGATATCCTCGTAATCGGTGATATCCTCGTTGCTTACAACGATGTTGTCTACGGTGATGATAGCATTTTCACTGATATCACAGATGTTAAGGTCAGCAAAGTTCCATGCATCGCCATAGGTGAATACATAGATCGTAGCCTTTCCGTCCTCGATATGCTGCGGATATGCGTCCCTGAACGAACCGTCCTCCTCGAAGAGATTTACATTCACATCAACATAGCCGTCAACGGTAACATCAAACTTTATATACTTGGTATCAGCGCTCATGTCCGATACTATCGTATGGGAGATATCGTTCTCGCTGTAGCCGTCGCCGCTGTCAACATAGTTCCAGGTGCCGTCGGGGGACTCATACCAGAATTCTTTTACATTAACGGGGTCAGAGTTGAGCAAGAAGTTTCCGATCATAACGGTGGTGCCTGCGGTCAATGCCAGTTCATCATCTGTCCACCACAGCTCGATATCCAGATATTCGGGAGTTTTTCCGCAGGTTGGGATAACGATCGTAGCTGTTTCGCCGTCGCCAATGAAATTCTGGGTACCTGAACGATATTCACCGTCGATCTTTGAGCGGAAAACAGGCACAGCACTTCCGCCCGTTACAGTTACGTCTGCGCTGATATAGGTGAAATCCTCCCAGTTATTAATACCGCTGATATCAATGCTCAGCGGGTCAGCAGATTCGATATCCTTGTCGCCGTTGGTGTACCACCAGTTGCCGTCTTCGTCTCCTACCCACCTGTTCTTTACCAGGGTATAGTCAAAATCCTGGGTGGAGAAGTAGATATCGCTTACAGTAATACTGCTATCTGCGTATACTGCGACGCCGTCCTCTACCCAGTTGAAACCAAGATTGATCTCTTCGGGAACATCACCGTGTGTCAGGATGTATACGATCCCGCTTGCGGTGTTGGTATTCTCGTCCGTGAAGATATGAGCGTCATTGCTGTTGAACCACACATCATCAACCAGATAGTTGAATACAGGGTTTACATCTCCGCCTGTTACAGTGACATTTGCACTGATATACTTGACCGTGCTCCAGTCATCGATAGAGTTCACATCAATATTAAGAGGAGCGATCGTGTCACGATCAGCAGAGCCGTTGTTGTAGTGCCAGTCGCGTGTTGTGGGATCTTGTATCCACTCGTCCTTTACTATGGAGAAATCAAGCTCGTCCCTGGAGTATGTGATATTGCTGATAGTGATATGCGAATTTGCGGTAACTGCGATCTCACCGTCTGCCCACAGGAAGGAAATATTCAGCCAGTCAGGTGTCAGACCGTTTGTCCTGAGGTAGATAGTACTGGGGGATGTAGTGCTTATAAGCTTGCTGTTACCCGGTGTATCCTCCTGATTGAAGCTGCCGGAGAATGCAGGGTTGATCGTAACGACAGCGTTGCTGTTAGGAATACAAACAGATACATCTGCGCTGACATATCTGATCTCGCTCCAGTCCACAGACTCAATGTCGATAGGAAGCTCAAGGATGTCTCCGCTTAAATCGTCATTGTTATAGTGCCATGCGTTGTCTTCGCCGAGATACCACTCCTCCTGCATTTCGGAGTAGTCGAGGGGATTTTCGGAGAAATAAACAGGCTCAACAACGATCTCAGCACCTGCTGCTACTGCGTTGCCGTCGTTCTGCCAGATGCCATAGAAATCAATGTAGATATCGTCGGGAGTCTGACCGTTTGTTACAAGGAAGATAAGACTGCGGTCGCCGATGGTCTTATTTCCGCCTCCCACAAAATTGCCGTTGATATTGGTGGTGAACTTGGGGGAAATATAACTTTCGGATACAGAGATCCATGTGGAGATGTACTTTATCTTGCTCCAGTCCTCAACAGAGGATGTGTCGACGACCCTAATGCCATCGATATTGCCGCTTTCATTGCCCTTTACATAGTGCCATCCATCATCCAGCTCATACCACTGATCCTTCAGGATAGAGTAATCCATTTCTTCCTCGGAGAATGTGATATTGCTGATCGTGATCTGTGCGTTTGCAAGAGCCGCGCTGCCGTCATCGTTAACGCCGGCGAAGCTGACAGAAAGGCTCTCTGTGTTCTTGCCGTTTGTTACAAGGTAAAGCGTCTGTGTACCTGTAAAGTTCTTGTTGCCGGTAGATGTATGCATACCGCCTACGGAAGCCATTGCCGCAGGACCGATGTTACCCTCGGACACGGTAACATCCATACTGATGTACTTTATCTTGCTCCAGTCCTCAACAGAGGATGTGTCGATGTTAAGCTCGCTCACATCGCCGCTGCTGTCGCCCTTTACATAGCACCAGCTGCCATTTTCCTGATACCACATATCCTTCAGGTTGGAGTGATCCAGCGCTTCAGTGGAGAACACGAAATTCTTCATGTAGACTTTTGCGCCGGGAAGGATAGCAAGACCGTCATCGTTAGCCGCATCGAAATCGATATTCAGCCGCTCGGGAACTCTGCCGTTGGTCTCAAAGTAGAGAGTTTCATATTCAGTGCCCGAGAAAGCCTTGCTGCCGCTGGTAGTATACACGCCGTCGAAGCTGGTGGAGAAATGAGGCTTTACATTACCTTCAGTGACCTGAACATCTACGCTGATGTACTGAATGTTTTCCCAGTTGTCAACGGGAACATCGTTCAGGTCGAAGTTATAGCCCCAGATCTGGCTGCCGTCGTTATCGCTCTGATAATACCAGTTGCCGTTTCCGTCATCAACCCACTGGTCGACAACATGGGGAGGATCATACTCGGAGATCATGATGTTATGTACGCATAAGCACTGACCTGCTTCAAGCACGTTATTATTCTCGCCCATGCCCCAGAACACGATGCTTGCAGAACCGATCTCATCGCCGTTTGTTCTGTAATAGGGATAGGTCGTGCCGCCGTTTGTGGGTGCGCTTACACCCATGCGCCAGCACCATTCGTCATTGATTATCTTGTTTACGCCGAAAACAGGGCTGATAGCGCCGTCAGAGGATACAGCCGCATTGATAAATCCGACATCATACCAGGGGATCATATCGTAATTATATGTATCGAGATCGATCTCAAGATCAGGTATGCTCTGAACAGCCTCGCTGCCGTTCTTATAGAACCAGTGACCGTCACGCTCGAACCACACGTCTGTTTCAGGGAACTCAACGAATCTGACATCCTTGATAGCGATTATGCCATTTGCGTCAAGAAGATGATATTCTTCATTCATCGGCCAGAACTGTACCATCAGCTCGTTAACCGACTGACCGCCCACATACAGCGTAAGAGTTGTCCTTGCGTTGTGCAGGTTATTGTAGTCGTCGAGGTACAGATTGCCTCCGTTGACAGCTGCTCTGAAGTTGAAGAAAGCATTGCCGCTTACAGCCTCAACATCCAGTTCAACAGCAAGGATATCGCTCCAGTCCTCAACATAGGAAACATCGATAATGAAGGCTTCAAGATCAAATTCGGAGAGAGGCTCACTGCCGTTGATGTAATAATTCACGCCGTCCTGCTCGAACCATGTGTTGGTCTCGCCTGTGATGGTAGTCCTCTCCTCGGTGGAGAAGGTGATATTGCTTACAATGACCTCTGAACCGCCGTAAAGCACAGCACCGCTTTCCTGATCAACAGGCCACAGCATAAGATTCAGATAATTTACTGTCTGACCGTTTGTCGGGAAATAAATGGTAGCTTCAGCGTCGTTGAAATACACGCCCTCGCTGCATGTCCATTCTTCATCGCCTGTTTCACTGTTGACGATACCGCCGCCCAGTGCGGAGGATATACTGCCGTTGCTTCTGATGTCCACAGATACATACTTTATCTCGGACCAGTCCTCAACGGAAGAAATGTCGATATCGAGATTGGGGACCTCGCTCCAGCCATCTCCGCTGAACAGATCGCGATCGGTAGAGAATACCCAGTCGTTGTTTTCATTGGCATACCAGTCGAGCTTCTCGCTGTATTCGCCTACGAACTCGATATCTCTTACAGCGATGATGGAACCTGCTTCAAGAGCAGTGCCTTCATCGTTGATGCTCCATAAAGCTACCTCGGCACTTGATACCTCCCCGCCGTTTGTGGGCAGGGATAAGGTAGTCCAGCAGCCTTCCATATAGGAGCTTTCGCCGCTTGCCCAGTTGCCGTCTATCGTGCCTGCGATACAGAAATTAGCAACGCCGTTTATAGCTTCAACAGTTGCTCTTATCTCTGTGATACCCTCCCAGCTTTCAACAGAGGAGATATCTATCGGGAAGTTCAGCTCCCCGCTCTCGGGAATGGCAGTATCGCCGTTGATGTAGTAATACACGCCATCCTGCTCGAACCATGTGTTGGTCTCGCCTGTGATGGTGGTCCTCTCCTCGGTGGAGAAGGTGATATTGCTTATCTCAACACGCTGACCCACCTCAAGAGGATAGGTGATGTCATTTCCGTACTCGTCCTTCTCACCTGTCTGGTACGCACCCCAGAACTGGACATTGGCACCGGTGATCTGTGTGCCGTTTGTATCAAGGTAAAAGGTGCCTGTACCGTTCTCCATCATCATGTATGAGCCGTTTACCCAGTTCTCCTCCAAACCGAGGTTTCCGCCGATAGCCGGGAATACCTTGCCATCGGAGTATACATCCGCACTGATATACCTGACAGCGCTCCAGTCCTCGACGGAGCCCAGATCAAAGAAGTTGAACTCCTCAAAGGATTCTGCTGTACCACGGTTAAGCACCCACTTATCTCCCATGGGATACCAGATGTCGGTCAGCTTCTCTTCATGGAAGGTGATGTCCGATACCGTCATCGACATGCCGTCGGTGAGATGCCACATCTCCAGACGGAGATTCTTGAACTCCTGTCCATCGGTGCCGAAGTATACAAGATACTCTCCACCGTCATCCTGCCATCCTGACTTACCCATAGTCCACACATCGTTGCTGTCCTCGGCGACCAGAATAGGCATACTGGTTGCGTTCGCCGTATACTTAACGCTGATGTACTGGGTATTCTCCCAGTCAACATCGCTTGTATCGATGGACAGACTGTCGATCTCGGCAGCACCGTTAATGGTCGCACTGTAAGAGCCGTCGCCGTTATCGACCCATTCATTCTCTGCCGCAGCGAAAGCTATCGTGGCAGGGAAATTCGCAAGCATCGTTGACACTGCTACAACAGACGCTGTAAACAACGATGCTATTCTGCGAAGTTTCATAACTATTACCTCCTTATTTGGTGTTTTGTGTAATTAGTGTTTACAGTTTTGATTATAGCACTTTTTCCGTGAAAAAGCTACATATGAAAACGTCTATTAAAAAATATCTGCGTTTTCACTAAAATGATCATTACAATTTTGACCAATCACACAAAATGTGTGCTATTCTGCATACGCTACACCAGATATAGTGGTTGTTCCTGAACTGATGAAAACACGCCTCACCTGACGCTGCTGCGGCTGCGGAGCAGCCTATAGTCTTTGTGTCGGTAAACATTCCTACCGAACCTATATATGCAGGTAAAGCTTGCTGTTTTTCTGCAAATTGCTTTAATCTGTCAATGCACTCTTTTTCGTCCACATCATTAAAACAAGCCAATGTTAGGTGCGGTCTTGTTTTCCATTCGAGATATTTTGTGCTTAGTTTTTCATCTGCAATTCTTTCAGCATAACGAAAGATCTTCTTTTCCATTTCATCCTTCCGTGCGGAATCTTTCTATATATGAAGACGATATACAGCTCATCGAAAATCAATTATAATTGCTAATTGATATACCAAAAGCATTTTTGACCGTGTTATACTGAATACACGAAAAGGAAACCGCCGAAATGCAGATCGCCTTGAACAAGAGCAGGCCACAAGCATATCGGCGCATAATGAAAGGAAGTATTTAAAAATGAAACAGTGCGAAAACGGTCATATCTACGATGAAAAAACACACCCCGCATGCCCCTACTGCAATCAGGCAGGCCTGTCGGTGGTTCGTCCCTTAGATGCAGGCAGCGATCTTGCTATCCCGATAATAACTCCGATCGACGGCAGTGCACCTGATTTTCCCAAGACAACTCCGCTTGACGCAGGCAACGCACCTGCAGCGCCCGTCGCTCCCGCAGCTCCGCCACGTCCCAAAAAGGAAATGAGCGCTACCATCGCACTTAACGTAAGTGACGCAGGCATCGCTCCCGTGTGCGGCTGGCTGGTAGTAGTCGAGGGCGATAACAAGGGCGTGTCTTTCCCTATCCACAGTGAAAAGAATACGATCGGCAGAGGCTCAAACTTTGATGTTAACCTTTCATTCGATAAGGCTATCTCCAAGGAGGGCGACGCAGTAATTACATATGATTCCCGTGGTAAAAAGTTCTATGTTACACTCGGTTCGGGCAAGAACAATGTATATCACAACAACGGACTTCTTCTCACGCCCGAAGAGGTAAAGGACTACGATGTGATCGAAGCAGGCTCGACGAAGATGGTGTTCAGAAGCTTCTGCAACGATGAGTTTACATACTGATATGGGGGACAGCTTTGTTGTAAGCCTTTGTATCTCAGGATCGGATGTTACCCGGATCTCGATCGGAAATGCACAAAGCCGAGGTGCAAGGGAATATCAGGAGGACAACTTTGGGTATACTCCGCTTAACAAGGTCGACTCGAATGGATTTGTGGCAGTTGTTGCAGACGGTATGGGAGGACTGGCGGCAGGCGATAAGGTAAGCGCCTATGTGGTGTCCTCGATGCTCGGTATGCGTGACCTTATAAGCGGAAGCGACGTTGCTGACAGATTCAGACAGACAGTTTCTCAGCTGAACTACGAGGTGGTCCGCGGCGGTACAGGCGGCGGCTGTACTCTTGCGGCAGTGTATTGCCGAAGCGACGGAATATACTGGTGCAGCGTCGGTGACAGCCGAATATATTTATACAGGAGCGGAATGGTTTTTCAGCTGTCGCAGGACGGCGACTATCAGAACCAGCTGCTTGATGATGTAATTGCGGAAAGACTTTCCTTTGAGGATATGATCGAAAACCCGAAAAAGGACTCGCTTGTGCATTATATAGGCAGTAAAAACGAGCCGATACCTGATGTAAATATACATCCCCTTGTTCCAAGCGCAGGAGATAAGCTGCTGATATGCAGCGACGGCGTATACAACGCGCTTTCTGACGAGGAGATGTCGCTTGCGCTCGCATATCCCGCACAGCAGGCGGCAGACGCGATCGCAGGTGCGATCATAAACAAAAACTACACAAATCAGGACAACAACACGATGATAGTCCTTGAATTTATTTGAGAAAGGTTTTTTATGAAAAAGGCAGTTAAAAGATTGGCAGTGCTTATACTGGCACTGCTGACATTGGCGGTAAGCAGTACAGCGGCTTTCGCAGATACGATAGAGGTGAACTCCACCTCGGATGCTATCAACGGCGTGGTTTGGGTAAAGATACCTGTTTCTTCTACCGATTATGGTTGGGGAACAGGCTTCGCCATAGGCGACCCCGACAAGCCTGTTGAATACATAGTAACAAACTGGCACGTAGTAACCGGCGATGGCAAATATGAACCGGGAAGCAAAGAGATACAGGTTTATTTTTCCAATGAAACAAATGATTATATGGTCGCGTCGATATATAAGATCGACAATGTAAGGGATATAGCTGTACTCAAGCTCCCCGAGCCTACTACAAAGCGTACCGCACTGGTGCTTTGCCCAAGCGACGATATAAGGACAGGCGAAAGCGTAGCCGTTATCGGTTATCCCGGTGTTTCCGACGAGATCACATATGAGCGTAAATATGACCTGACGGATGTAACGGTTACGAGTGGTGTTCTTTCCAAAAAGACCACAAGTATGTACCACGGCAACCGTTCGGTCTATCAGACAGACGCAGAGATCAATCCCGGTAACTCGGGCGGACCTTTGGTAAACTCCAAGGGTCAGGTGGTAGGTATTAATACATTTTACTTGACGACTACTACAAAATTAAATTATGCAATATGCATTGATGAGCTGATAAACTTTGTACCTCAAGATGTTGTAGGCTATGTTCTTTCAACAGACGCTCCCAAGGAAGAGCCTGACAGCACCCCTGTGGCAACTACCCCCGAAGAAAAGGACGATCCCGACCCCACACTCATCATTGTTATTATTGTAGCAGTTGTGGCAGTAGCAGCCGCAGCAGTTGTA
>JAGAKC010000081.1 GCA_017848155.1 Oscillospiraceae bacterium
AGGAAATAACGGTCATGGGAAATAACGATATATGCGCCTCGGTACTCGTTAAGAAACCTTTCAAGCCACTCCACTGATCTGATGTCAAGATGGTTCGTCGGCTCGTCCAGAAGCAGCAGATTTGCATCGGACAGCAGCAGCTTTGCAAGCTGAAGCTTTGATTTCTGACCGCCGCTCAGCACTCCCACAGGAAGTCTGAAATCAGACTCCGAAAAGCCTAGTCCTATAAGCGCAGATGCTGTACGGCTCTTATAGGTAAGTCCGCCCTCATGCTCAAAGCGCTCCGTAAGCAGCGTCTGACGCTCGATTGTCTCTGCGCTGTGATCTCCGCCGTCTATCTTATCGTGAAGCTCCTCAAGCTCAAGCTCCATATCCTCAAGATGATCAAATACGGTCAGAGCTTCATCCATAAGAGTCCTGTCAGCGATCTTGCAGGAAAACTGCTCCATAAAACCCATACGGCAGCTTCCCGCAACATGTATTCCACCCTCGTCAGGGGTATGCTCCCCCTTCAACAGGCGGAAAAGGGTAGTCTTGCCACAGCCATTGACTCCGACAAAGCCTATCCTGTCATGATCATAGACATCGAATGTCACACCCGAGAAAAGCTCCCTGTCGGCAAATGACATTGCGACATCATTTAAACTCATTAATAGCATAATTCACCAATTTACAAGAACTATATCCACTGTATGAATGCCGTCTTGTCATTTCTGTTGTAGCCTGCACGCTCATAAAAACGCAGCGTGCTCTCCATTTTCGATCCTGTAAGCAGCATCATCTTGTAGCATTTTTCACGTACAGCGATCTCTTTTGCATAGTCAAGACAGGCTGTAGCCAGTCCTCTTCCACGATACGACTGATCGGTCACGACATTTTCAATAAAAGCATAAGGTCTTTGACCGTGCGTGAGATTTGGTATGATGACACAGACGCAGGACGATACGATCCTTCCGTCCTCCTCCGCAACGATAATGTGATGTCCATCGTCGTCAAGGATGCTTTTCCAGAGTGCCATCAGCTCATCTGTCTTTTCGGGCAGAGGATTATCATGAAGCTGTGTGTAGAGCGTCATAAGGTCGTCAAGATCATCAGCACGAATCTCTCTTATCATATTTCCTCCATAACCAACCATACCGCCCCCGCACAAGCGGGAGCGGCAGGAATCTTTATGAGTATCAGTTGGTTCCCTTTATCTTATCGGGAGAATACTTATTATCTACAAGATAGCTGTCCAGGTCAGCGTTATAGCCTGCACCTGTATCGAGAAGGAGCTGCTCGAACTCCTCGCCCTTCATGGCATCCAGAACAACGGACTTGTTGTCTGTCTTCCATGTTTCGTTTGCTGTGATATCCTCTCTCAGGACAACGTATGCAGCTGCATCTGTTGTGAAGAGAGTTGCTGTGCCATCCTCTGCAAGTGTCCAGATATACTCTGTGAACTCCTCATCAAGACTTGAGGATTCCTTGCTGATAACTGTGGAAAGCTCATCCTCTGTCGCTGCCTTCTCTACTGTAACTGCATCCACAGCCGCCTGGATATAAGAATCGTAGTCAACTGCTTCGCCTGTTTCCTCTGCATAATCAAGATCTGCCTCGGCAGCAGCCTTTTCCTGTGCAGTCTTCAGGTCGTTGTCATACTTGACATCGATAAAGCTCTCGCCGCCATTAAGACGATCAACGTAGCTCTGTGCGGTATCCTTTACAGCCTGTATTTCCACCTCATCGGTAAGATCGATACCGTTTGCATTTTCAAAGGGCATTTCGATGTACTTGATGCTTGCATAATTGTCCTTAAGATATGCGTTGATATCCTCGGCAGATACAGCCTTCTCGCCGTCAGTGTCATAGTAAGCAAGGAATACCTTTTCCTCCATCATACTATTGAGCTGAAGCTCCTTCATGGATTCCTTTCCTATACCAATGGACTCATAGTACTCGCCCATTGTATCAAATCCATAGATATACTGAGCATACATATCC
>JAGAKC010000082.1 GCA_017848155.1 Oscillospiraceae bacterium
CCTGCCGTTCATCTCAGGGCATACCTCTGCGATCTGTGCAGGAATACTTTCACCTGTGTCCTCATCAGCAAATGCGGATATGTAAGCACCGTAATCGCTTTCGGTGACCTCTATCTCTGCGGCTCTTTTTATGATGTCGATACCGTCATCGCCCTCATAAAACGGAACCGAAACAGGCTCGGTAACGAAGCCCTGTCCGATAGTGTTCTTGTCGGCGGCAAATATTATGTGACCCTTAGGTGCATCCTCCGCAAAGGCTGCCACGGAAAGGCTTCCCATTACTGCTGCCGACAGCATTGCTGCCATGATCTTTCTTGTTGTTTTCATGCTTTTATTCCTCCGATAAAATAAAATTCGGCGCTGTGCGCCATGTGTTATTCAACTCTACCACAGTGACAGGTCTTCCGGCTCGGAATCATACACGCTCTGCCTGCCTTCCCACGGGATCGACCCTCAGTGACATGCCTTTCGGCTATGACAAAAGCGCAGCTTCCTCACGGCAGCGGGGACTGCTGCGGATTTACACCGCATTCCGTATGCCGCCTGCATTAAAGCTGTATAATATTATAATACTTTTAGGATGTGTTGTCAACACACATACATCCGCAAATGTTCAACAAATTTCTTTTTCTTCGACATGTATTGCCAAATTTATGATCATATGATATAATTATTGTCATGGACGAGATGTATCCGAAATACTACGTCCATAGAAAAGAGGTAATTATTATGAAAAAGATCATCGAGATCATCCTTACTGCGGCAGCAGCGGTAGCGGTGGTCGGCGCACTGCTCATGAGCTGTGGATGTAAATCTGCCGAAGAACGCCTGTTTGAAGAAGTGACAGGTGTGGATTACGACACCGCTTATGTAATGGCTAATGTTGCACGGCTTATGCCCGAAGCCGGATGTCTTACCTGTGTAGGCTGTATCAGTGCATCAGACGGATGCTCTTCATTCAACGGATGTATTGACTGCTTCGGAGTAACAGCATGCCGCGGCGACAATTTGGAGGATTATATGATGACAATAAAAGGCTGCGGTGGATGCTACATATCGACGTTTGCCGTACCCGATGAGTCAAACAATAAAATGATGCCCGTATACGGATGCTACAACGAATAATATGGCACCGATAATACAGATAATACTGCCCTCCTACGGATTGCTTACGGTAATAGGCTTCATCGCCGCATTCCTTATACTGTACGCAAGAGGTAGCAAAAATGATATTTCCTTGCTGAATCTGGTTCAGATCGGCATATTCGCAATACTCGGACTTGCCGTGGGAAGCAGGATACTTTTCGCCATCACCAGCATACCCGAGATGATAGCTCATCCCGAAAACATCGCAGCGATGATCATCGGCGGCGGCTTCGTCTTTTACGGCGGTCTTTTCGGAGCGATGGGCGCACTGCTGTTGTATTGCAGGCTGAAAAAGCTGGACAGGGCGATGGTATTCAATATCATCGTACCATGCTTTCCGTTGTTCCATTTCTTCGGACGTATAGGCTGCTTCATGTCGGGCTGCTGCTACGGCATACCTTGCAGCTTCGGCTTTGAGATGGTATCGGCTCCGGGAGTGCTTCGATTCCCCGTACAGCTTGCAGAGGCCGTGTGCAATGTGGTCATCCTGATAGTACTGCTCGTACTGGAGCGGAAAAGGCCACACACTGACCTGCTAAAGGTCTATCTGCTGTCGTATGCGATGTGCAGATTTATTCTCGAATTCCTGCGTGGCGACGAGATACGAGGAATATGGCTGTTTCTGTCCACATCGCAGTGGATATCCCTCGGCATCATAATCTTCATCGCAGCAAAAACGCTGCCGAGCAGGAACAAAAAAGCTCCTGTAGAAGCATCGCCGGAGCAATCAGAGCAACCTGACACATAACGATACCCCCGAAAGATTCCTTTCGGGGGTAAACTTATTCAGCTTTTTCCGCTGTTTCCTGCGGCTCCTCCTGCTTTCTGAGCTTTATCTTTGACATCTTACGTATCCTGGACCATATGAATGCAAGCACCACCAGAGCAAGCTCGGGGATAGTCTGCCAAAGACGGGATACAACGGAGATGACCATAGCATCTCCCTCGGGCATTATCATCATGAGTCCTGCTACGATGATACCCTCACGCACGCCAAGACCTGACGGAGCGAATATCGCAAGTATTCCCATGATGGCGGATATTCCCCATATTCCTGCGCAGAAAAGCATCTGCGAAAGCTCTATAGAGGGATAGATGGACTGTACCAGAATAAAGAAGCCTGTGCCTACGATGAGCCAGTTTCCGATAAACAGCAGCACCACCTTAAGCATCTGTGAATACTTCATCGGTATCTTAAGGTCCTTTTTAAACAGCTTTCCGATGATACCGAGGAAGAAATTGATTATCTTCGGGTGAATGCATACAAAGAACGCAACTATCAGCGCAACCGTTATCCACTTGTAGTTTTCAAGCAGCTCGTTCGGGAAAAAGAACAGCGAAACGATAAACAGCATCGCCGCACCAAGCAGCGTACATACATTCTCGATGAAAAAGCACACCGTGACCTTAGGGAGAGGCGCTTCCTCCTCCTTATAATAGGTGAGCCTTGCCGCAAGCATGAACACCTTTCCGGGGATATATTTTCCCAGAATGGAGTACAGATAGCTCGTGACCGCCTTTTCATAGCCTATAGCACAGTTGTTGATCTTTGTGATGTAGTGCCACAGACTTGCAAGCGTGAACTTGTACACAAAATAAAACAGCATGGACAGCACAAAGATACCGATATCCACATTTGCTATCTTCTCGGAGAACTCGTCCCAGTTCTTCCAGAAGTACCATACAAGGAATACCACGACCAGCACTGCGAACAGTATTTTTGATACCTTAAGGATCAGTTTTTTATTTAATTTCACTTTCATTTCAGCAAGTTACTTCCCCTTTTTGGAGTTTGAAGTGATATCGTCTATAACATCACCTATAAGTCTGATATTGTCACGGGAGCTTTCCAGCACCTCGGGAAGATGCTCCGATATCTGCTTTCTAATCGTATCATTATCTGCCATGAAGCTGTTGAACTTCTCCTTGAGTGTTTCCAGCTCAAGCGATGAGAAATCCGCAGCATATTCTCCGAGTCCGAACATGTCAAGGACCTCTTTGTACTTATGGCTCCAGCCTATAAGAAGCACAGGCGTGCACTTTTCAAGTGCGCCTATCATCGCATGGAAGCGTGAAGCCACAAGGCACTTGCTTCTTGCCAGAAGCTCACGTATCTCCTCGGGAGCCATCTCTCTCGGATACCAGCGCACCCTTGATCTATCTGCGACAGAATCATACACTTCCGTACAGATAATGAGATCATTGTTGCGTGGCTTGCTGCTGCCCTCACGTGCAGCATTTGCAATTATCAGCACATTATAGCCCTGCCCGTTGAGCCAGTTGATAAAGCCTGTCATGCAGCCCTTGTAATCAACGCCCATCTTTTCGCATTTTTTCTGAACAACGCTGCTTATAGACAGCGCCACCACATTGTCGCCGTAAAAATCATCAGAAGCGCACAGCCTGTCCACTTCATTCTTCCAGTATTCACTGTCAGGCATGGAAAATGCACCGTCAGCGCACAGCTTTACATTTTTTGTGATATTTATACCTGCAAGGTTATCCTGTGTGATCTTTCCACGTGCACAGATGAGCCTTATCTTAGGCAGTATCCATTTTGCAAGGAATCTGTTCCATCCATTTTTGAAGGTACCCAGTGCCTGCGAATACTTCACGACCGGCACACCGCACATCATGGGCACCGCCGCACACACAAAAGCATATGTGTTCATAACAAAGCCACGGCTGTCAACAAAGGATATGCCTGCCTCGTCGATGACCACATCCGCCTCGGAGTATGCCCTGATTATCTTATTCAGTCTGAAAAGACCTCTCAGACCCGGGATAAAGCGCATAAAGCTGTACAGTATCGCTAACGGGAATGTGATAAACAGCAGCTTTTCAGGCTTTGTATTGACCACCTTTATAAAATCATATTTCTCGGGCATCTCTGCAATAAGACGTCTGTCAGCGTCGGGATATGTGCTCATAAGCAGTATATTGAGATCATCTCCGTAGCGCTCCTTAAGCTGCTTTATCGAGCTTTGCAGCATAGCGGCAGCGCCCTTGTTACCACTGAAGCAGGCAGCGGTTATGGCTATCTTGATCGTTTTCATTATTTCACTTTCTTTCAGTACAGTATGATCAATGGCAGCTGTTATGATACGTCAGAAACAATATGGCATTTATTTCACCGTTTTATAGCTCCGACAAAAAACGCAACCAAAAACATTATACCACTCATACGGGCATTTGTCAAAGGGAAACAGCAAATAATGTCTATTTCTCGGATATTTTCAGGCTAAGCAGTGCAGTATAACGGCCTTTTTTCTCTTCAAGGCTGAAAACGCCGTCATATTTCACAGCCAGATCATTCAGTATGCCTAGTCCCAGACCACTGCCGACAGGAAAGCTGTCATCCCTCTTATCCGAAATAGTATTCTCGCAGTTTATAAACAGATACCGCATCTCGGAAAACATCTTTATATTGACTCTGCTGTTCTTCGCTCCCGCTGAAGCCTTTACAGCATTATCAAGTATATTTCCCAGCGCACTGCACAGATCATACATCTCTACACTGCCGATGTTTCCGTTTTCATCACAGTCATCAAAGACCGTGTTCTTTATGTCTACTGTCAGCTCCACGTCATGCTGCTGTGCAAGCTGCACCTTATCATGAAGAACAGCATTGATGAGCGGAACATCACAAAATACAGTATAGTCCGCCATGTCGAACCTGCTCTCCACCTCACAGAAGAGCTGTATTCCGCTGTCACATGTGTCAGGATCCTCTATCAGCTTTGCCACCGCAGAAAGCTCGTTGCGGATGTCATGACGCAGCCTGCGAATCTCATTATGCGAACGGCTGAGATTCTGATAATAGCTGCGCTCTGCGGCAAGAGCCATCTCCCTGTCCGCCTTTTCCTTGTTCAGCTTTTCTGACAGCGCTGCAAGATATATGGAATGGAAGATAAAAAACTGCGATACCAGTACAAGACCAAGACATACCAGCAGTATCACCCTGTCCGCCTCTACAGCATATCCCGAACAGACAGCAAAGGCTTCTATCTGAACAAAGGGAATGATACAGTACAGTATGAGCCGCTTTCTGAGAAAGGCTACCTTTTTAACTGTCAGAACTATATATGTAGCATATGAAGAAAGCCAGTATATCGGTGCAAAGCAAGCACATGTCACCAAATGCTGTACATTCAGTGTCGCAAATGCGCCGAACTCACGCCCGAGAAGATTTTCCGCCGTTAAGCCAACGATAGCGTCAACTATACCGACAATAAGATAGAACATCAGAAACAGCAGCAGATTCTTCCAGTACGTGTCATTGCAAACGACCACAAAGAACAACGCCATCAGGCAGACTGTGATCACTCCACGCAAAAGACTGAACCATGGCATCTGATTCATGCTCATCATTCCGAAAAATGATAAAAGACCGATCACGACGCAGTACGCTGCCAATACAACAGACAGCTTGTATTTTGTACCGCATAGCTTACACACATACAGGCCTATGGGAAATATCTGAAATGCCGAAACCAGCATGGTAGCAGGATACAGCCATACGTATTCCGCCTCAATAAGCATCTTTATTCCTCCACTCTTGTGCCTCTGCGCATCAGTACGATACGCTTGAATTCTTCCTTGCGGGAACGACTGACAGAAAGCTCCGTGCCGTCCGCCATGGTACACCAGCCTGCACTCAGAAGCTTAACATAATCTGAATTCACAACAAAGCTCTTATGACAGAATGCAAAGTGGTCAGGAAGCCTGTCATGCACCTGCGACAGCTTTTCATATATCCTGTGAGTATTACCGTCTGCGCAGTGCAGAAGCAGGGAATGTCCGCAGCTTTCGATATACATTATCTCACGGCAGGAGAGGGTGACACGGTTTGACGCTGACCTGAATGTCAGCATGGGCGTTGATTCCTTTTCGATTATGCTGTTTTTCAGCTTTTCGAGGCAGCGCTGCACGATGTCAGCAGACGGCGGCTTTGCAATAAGCGCAAACGGGGACAGCTCATCACTTTCAATAAATATGTTCTGTGAATACTTCTCCGCATATGCGGTATAGAATATCACAGGAAGCTCGGGATTGCAATGTACGAGCTTCGCCGCTGCGCTGATACCGTTTTCAGCTCCAAGCTCCACATCCATTACCACTGCGTCATATCCGCCATCCCCTATAGCCTCACAAAGACTGTCAGGATCGTTGAATCCGAAGCACTCGGCGTCCAGTTCTTTCATCAAAACGCTCAGTGCATCTATATCATTTTTATTATCATCACATATTGCGATCTTCATCAACATTCTCCGTTTCATATTTCATATCTATCATTTTAACACATATCGAGCTGGATGTCATTACTTTTTTAATTTTTTTTGACAAACCTCTTGACAATTATATACACACGTGATATACTGTGTATATCGTATATACACAATTTAAACAGAGGTACCATATGGACATCATACTCACAAACTCATCTGATGAGCCGATCTATCAGCAGATAACCTCGCAGATAAAGACGCTCATAATGGATGGTACGCTTAGTGCGGGGGACGCCCTGCCCTCAATGCGTAATCTCGCTATGCAGCTCCGCATAAGCGTGATAACCACCAAACGAGCCTACGAGGAGCTTGAACGTGACGGGTATATCGAGACCTTTGCAGGAAAGGGCTGCTTTGTAAAAGGACAGAACACCCAATTCCTGCGTGAGGAGAATATCCGCCAGACGGAAGAGCTTCTTGCAAAGGCATGTGTCAAGGCGAAGATGTGCGACCTTAGCCTTGACGAAATGAAAGAGATACTCGAAATGATCTACGGAGGGGAATAAGATGAACACCTACGAAAATGCGATTGAGATCAACGGACTTACCAAGAAATACGATGGCTTTACACTGGACAATATCAGCTTCAATGTACCCAAAGGAAGTATCATGGGCTTTATCGGACAGAACGGTGCAGGAAAGACCACCACGATAAAGGCACTGCTGAACATCATAAAGCCTGACAGCGGCAGCATAAGCATGCTTGGACTTGACAACAAGGAGCATGAATATGAGATCAAGGAGCAGATAGCTGCGGTGTTTGACGAGCAGCCGTTCCACGAAGATTTCAGTGCGAAGGAGCTCAGCATAATGATGAGCGGTATCTATTCCGCATGGGACAAAGCAAAGTTCACCGATTTTCTCGACAGGTTCGGACTTCCCTACAAAAAGAAGATAAAGCAGTTCTCCAAGGGCATGAAGATGAAGCTTCAGATAGCCGCTGCGCTTTCCCACGGAGCAAAGCTGCTTGTAATGGACGAGGCCACGACAGGTCTTGACCCCGTTGTCAGAAACGAGATACTTGACATCTTCCTCGAGTACCTTCAGGACGAAACGAACAGCATACTTATGTCATCGCACATCACATCAGACCTTGAAAAGGTGGCAGACAGCGTTACCTTTATCGACCACGGAAAGCTGCTGCTGACAGGCTACAAGGACGACATCCTTGACAGCCATGCGGTGATAAAATGCAGCAAGTCCGACTACAAGGATATAGACAGAGCAGACTTCATCAGCGCACGCCTTACCGATTTCGGTGCGGAGGTAATGGTATCCGACCGCAGTGCCGCAAAAACAAAATACTCTGGTCTTGCCATCGACAAGACCACACTTGAAGAGATCATGCTGTTCTACGTAAATGCTGTCAAAAAGGAGTGGACATGATGAAAGCAAAAACATCGGCTCCGCTGAAAGGTCTGTTCTTCCGTGAGCTTTATCTCGGCAGACGTACATATATCGCGGTAACGGGAATATTCTTCGGTATAGTGACGCTCATCCTTCTTGTACTGCTAAGTATGAAAGTCGGAAATCTCGCAAAGCTCCCCGCAGATGTAATAGAGAGCGCAAAGGGTACCATCCGCATGGCAGCGATGTTTGTTCCATCCGCAATATTCTTTATGAATACATCTGTAGTAGTGGATACAGCACCCGCCGACCTCAGCGAAAAATGGCTGAGATTTATGTATTCCTCTCCCGTATCGGAAGGAAAGATTCTCGGCGTTAAGTTTTCTGTAATGTTTATTACGGCTGCTGTAGGCTACGGACTTTCCGCACTTCTTGCGCTTGCAGTGGGTGCGCTCATGGGCGAGCCTGCCACCATAACGGACTTTGGTATCATAGCTGCGATCATGCTGATAGTGGTGCTGTTTTCTATCCTTATAACAGTGCTTTCGTATGCATTCAAATCCACCACCGGTGCGATAGTTATAGTACTTATCCTTGCGTATTTCGGAATGGGTATAATAATAGGACTTGCCGGAGTGGGCAACCCTGCACTTTCGGATGAGGAGCTGTTTCAGAATATAAGCGATACAATAAACGGATTCTGTAAAAGTGTATTCCCGCTCTCTCCGCTGATACTGGCGGGAATGATCGCTCTCGGCTGGGGATTATGCACAGCTATCCTTAAGCACCGTGACGCAAAGCGTCCTCAGCTTTTCCGCAAAAAGGAAAAGCCTGCAAAAGATACAGCAAAGGAGGAATAAAGCGTGCAAGGATTACTTTATAAAGAGTTTTACGAAAACCGCAGGTGGCTGAAGCTTTTCGCTGCTTTTGCATTTTACGGTTTTTTTATTATGCTGAGCCGCATCTTCTTCATGTTCAAGGTAAACGAGCAGCTGGAACTGCTGACAGCCTTTGCAACACCTTTGGTACTTATGCTTATGACGGGAATTATTAATACTACGATATTCCGCTATGATGAAAAAAAGCTGTGGTCGGGCTTTGTAAGCTCCACACCGGTCGCAGCAAAGGGACAGGTGAAGTCAAAATATCTGTTTGCGCTTTTATTGTACATGATCACCCTGTCTGCCTGCTTTATAGCTGATACGTTAAACTGTGCGCTGCACGGAGCTGCTCCCGTATTTGAAACGGTGGCACTGGTGTTCTGGGTGCAGCTTATATTCAGCGCACTAGAGTTCCCCTTTGTGATACGCTTCGGCAGCAAAAAAGGCAACAATATAAGAGCCGTCATTGTTATAGCTTTATTGTTTATCATAATAGTTTATGCGCTGTTCGGCGATATTTCTATATTTATTACCGAAGAGGGCTTCTACGATTTTGCAACGAGATTATTAAAAGGCGAGATAGGCGCAAAGGAGATGCTGTGGGTGAATGCGGTAATTCCTTATGTTGCAATAACGCTGTATATCCTGTCCTATAAGCTGTCATGTAAATTCTACCAGAAGGGAGCTGAGAGCTTTGAAAACTGATAAGATGATCACTGTTGTCCGCCTGGTGATATTCCTTATCATCGCATGCGTGCCGGGAATCTTCATCGTCACGTGGATAAACAGCTATCTCGGCGCACCGATGTACTCAAACCCTGCGATTTCCTCAAGTCCTGTTGTCGGTCTTGCAAACTTCTGCATGATGCTGCCTGCATTCGGAGTGCTGGTGACACGTGTTTTCACAAAACAGGGCTTCAAGGATGCGCTCCTTGAATTCAACGCAAGGGGCAACCTGAAATATTATGCTATGGCTGTGCTGATACCGCTGGCATACGGCACCATAGGAAACCTGCTTTCAAACCTCGCATCAGGCGCTGACCTCGGCAAGATGCTGACAGGCGAGGCTTTCTGGGACCTTTTCCCCATCGCACTGTATCTTCCCACATCGATTATCCCCTGTATAATAATGTTCTTTGGCGAGGAATTCGGCTGGCGTGGTTATCTCATACCGCAGCTTGAAAAGCTGATGCCTACACCCGCAGCAGTCATCGTCGGCGGTGTGATATGGGGACTCTGGCATGCACCGATCACCATATCGGGACACAATTTCGGCGTTGATTATCCCGGCTTCCCCTATGTCGGAATACTTCTGATGATACTGGACTGCATATGCATGGGAGCTTTCCTGACACTGCTTACACGCCGCACGAAGTCCGTATGGCCTGCGGTCATCGCCCACGGAATAAACAATACTGCCACCACTGCGCTTCTGATACCCTTTATCTCTCCCACCTATATCCCCACAGGAAGCACCACCCCTGATGTGATCGCAACATTTCTTATCTACGGCATTCCCGTTGCTGTTACTGGTATAGTGAGCTTCGTGCTGCTGTGCCTTGACTGGAAAAAGGAGCGTAAGGCTGCATAATAAGAAGTTTCAGATACATAAAAAAGCTGCGTTAAATAACGCAGCTTTTTAGCTTTTATCAGATATTTCTCGGCTGGCGCTTGTGGCGTGCCTTGTCATTGTACATCAGTCTGTCCGCAAGCTCTATAAGCTCGTCGATGGTATCCACGCTCGAAAGCGACGCACAGTATATACCGATGCTGACATTTACGGTGTAGGGATTTCCCGATGTGCTGTTAAGACCTGCAAGAACAGAATCGAAATTCTGACGGTATCTCTCCGCCTGCTCCTTCGCATCGCCGCTGCATATCTTTGCAACAACGAATTCGTCACCGCCGAAGCGTGAACAGATTATTTCCGTATCGCCCTTTTCAGCCGCACCTGTAAGCGCATTTGCCGTTATCCTCAGCGCTTCATCGCCCGCATGATGTCCGAAATTATCATTGATATACTTCATATCATTCAGATCGATGGAAACGATGAACACATCCTTATTGCTGTCTGTGAATTCCGCAAAATCCTCTTTGAAGTTCTTGTAGAATCCATAGCGGTTGTATATCTTTGTAAGGTGGTCATGCGTAAACATGAACTCCATCTTCTTGTTGAGGAAGCGCATATGCTCGTGTGTACGAACATTTTCCAGACACTGATTCGCCATCATGGTATATGTGTACATCTGATCCTTGCAAAGGTCCATCGACATATATATGCATGTATAGTAGCCGATTATCGACTCCTGCGAGTGAAGCGGCACCACGAGCAGAGTATGCTTTCCGTCGAATACATCCATCAGATTCGGCAGCACCTGAGATGTGGGGAAGCTCTCACCCTCATGCTGTCTGCCCTCGTTGATACACTCCACAAGAAGATGCATCTTTTCGGGGTATTTGCCGCTCCGGCTCTCTTCGATGGTCTTATTATCATCGTCTTCAGAGAAGTATCTATAATACTCGTCAGTAATACATACACGTGTGCACTCAAAGCTGAATTTTCTCAGCACCTCGCGGGCATTGTCGAGTGTAGGATTTGCCGATATCTGATTGCCCATGTCGTTCATATGCTCTTCATAGACCCTGGCATAGGCATAGTTACGCACATACTGAGTAAGGCTCTGACCGCTCTTAAGTACATCACGCTCTGTACAGCCACAGCTCTCGGAAAATACAGGAGAATAATCAAGCACCACGTCATACGGCTCAATGCCCGGATGTGTAACGATTTCCTCGACCAGTTCAACAAGCGCCCCGGCAAGTGCGACGTTATCACGCACCGCTGTGGTAAGACGAGGGTCGTGATACTTTTCTATCTCCATACCATCAAAGCCTGTTACGATAACATCTTCAGGTACATTATAACCCTTTTCGGCAAGCTTAAGGCATACAGCCATCGCCATGGAATCGTTTGCACAAACAAACGCATCAGGCAGCGGCTCTCCTGTCGCAAAGAACTTATCCATAGCGTCATAAGTGGGAACATCCCAGAAATCGCCGTAGTAGATATCCTCTTCACGAAGAGTAAGACCGTGCTTCGCCATTACTTCAGCACAGCTGTCTATCCTTGTCTGGGCGAAATCATTCCCCTTTGTTCCGGCCATATGGATAATACGCTTGCAATCATGTTCTGTAATAACATGCTCAACGATCTCACCGAATGCGTTTCCATAACCGAAATTTACACAGAAAGCATTCTCACAGTGCTCGTCGATGTAGATGACAGGTACATTATGCTCGTTGCAGCGTTTTGCTATCTTATTGAACAGCTCCTTCTGCATCTCATTGGTCTGCATGATGAGCATGACATCCAGCATGTCATAGTTTATCATCTCATAGATCGTTTCAGCACCCCTGTTGCTGGGAGTGTCATAATAAAGATCCTCAAAGCAATGAAAAAGAAGCAGGCGGTAGTTTTCTCTGGCAGCGACCTCGTCAACAAGACATTCCACCACCGGTTTTACAGGCTCCTTCTGCATTGTAGTACAGCAAAAGCCGAGTATATAACAGTTATCCGTCACTAATATGCCCCCTTTATCCGCAAAGGATCACGATCTTTTTTCGTTTATCTCACACATAAACTTGTCTGAAAATATGCTTATAGATATTTTAGCACATATTACCACAAAAATCAAGACTTGGCAGAAGTTTTTTTATAATATTTGTAAAAAGACGATCCTCTTATATATTTCTCATACAAATGTCATCTGAAGCCGTAAAGCTGGACCTGTTCAAAGCCGTCAAGAAGCTCGTTTGACATCTTGAACGCAACATCCACACCTCTTGCCACACATTCAATGGGCTTATCCGCAACGAAGCAAGGTGCGCCGACGTTGGCGGAGATAAGCTCTGCCAGACCGCCGAGAAGTGCTCCGCCGCCCGTGAGAGTGATGCCGTTGCTTAAAATATCTCCGACAAGCTCGGGCGGTGCAGTTTCAAGCACCAGCTTCACCTGCTCCACTATCTCCATAGCGTTTTCGTGGATTGCCTCGTCTATATCTATATCAGTGATCTCGATGCTCTCGGGCAGACCTCTCAGAAGATGCCTTCCACGCACGATCATCTTCTTTGAGCCGTCGGGATCATATACATTTGCGATCTCCATCTTAGCCTTTTCAGCAGTCTTTTCACCGATCAGTATCTTGTACTTCTGCGTGATATGGCGGATTATCGCTCCGTCGAACTTGTTTCCTGCCATCTTTACGGAACGGCTTGCAACGATACCGTTAAAGGAAACGATAGCCACGTCAGCTGTACCGCCGCCTATGTCCACTACCATAGTGCCGTTAGGCTTCGAGATATCTATACCTGCACCGATAAGCGCTGCGATAGGCTCCTCAATAAGGTACACCTTTCTTGCACCTGCGGAAAGCGCTGCCTCAACAACGGCTCTCCTTTCAACATCTGTGACCGACGAGGGCACACACAGTACGACACGTGGCTTCATCATGAATCCGCCGTTCACCATACGAATGAACTCCTTTATCATAGCCTGTGTCATATCGTTATCCGAAATAACTCCGTCCTTTAACGGGCGCACTGCCACGATGTATTCGGGAGTTCTGCCTATCATCTTATATGCTTCCGTACCAACAGCCACCACTGCCTTTTTTTTGCGGTCATAAGCCACCACTGACGGCTCACTGAGCACGATGCCCTTTCCGCTTACGGTAATGATAATATTGGCAGTTCCAAGATCGATTCCTATATCAAGAGCCATTTTCTTTTTCTCCTACACATTTGATCTGTTTATATCGATAGCCGACTTTATCAGTATAACACAGTTTTCGGTTTTCTGCAAGTTATTTTCAGCATCCGACCACTTTTTTATTCTGTTTTCAGGTACCGCTCAGCCTCTGCCATTAGCTTATCCCGATCGTTTGGTACCCTTCCTTCAATAACACTTTCCAGCAGGTGTTTCAAAACCTCACCTGTTCTGGGAGATGGCGGGATCAGCTCTGCAATATCCCGACCGTTTACCGCAAGATCCTTTGCCGAAAGACACGGCTTTTGCTGTGCTATCTCCTCTGCTCTGCGTATTATAGCCTTCCACTCAGGGATACGCTTTTTCGCAAACTCCTGTTTAGCACTGTCGTCAGCGATATGCGCAAGCATTATGTCCCGAAACAGGTCAAGACCATGCTTTGAAAGCCTGCGTACGATGAATCTGTAGCTGTTTTCAGGCACCATATCATGGTATCTGATGATATCACAGACCCTTTTCCTGAACGAATTACTACAATGAAATCGTGACAGTACATCGTCCGTAAGCTCTGCGCTGACCCGTGCATGCCCATAAAAATGCCATTCTCCGTTTTCGTCTGCGCTTTGTGTGTGAGGCTTACCGATATCGTGAAGAAGCATCGCAAATCGCAGCCCCTCCTCCTTTGGGCAGGACTCTACAGCTCGTACAAGGTGCTCATACAGCTGAAACGCATGATATCTGCTGTGCTGGTCGTAGCTGATACATGGTGCAAGCTCCGGTATGACCTCTGCAAAGACCTCTGAAAACCCTCTTAGCACTGCTCCTGCATTTGCTCCGCACAGAAGCCTGCAAAGCTCTGAAAATATACGCTCGCCCGAAACACGCTTCAGAAGCTCCTTGTTGCGCCTTAAAGAATCAGCGGTCCTGCTCTCTATCTCAAAGCCTAGCACCGCCGAAAACCTCAGCGCACGCATAATGCGCAGCGCATCCTCATTAAAGCGCCTGTCAGGGTCGCCTATGCAGCGTATCACTCCACGGCGGATATCCTCCGCTCCGCCGTATTCGTCAAACAGACCTCTTACGGGACTATACGCAATTCCGTTCATCGTAAAATCACGACGAGCGACATCCTCCGAAAGCGACCGTGTAAACCTCACCTCATCGGGATGTCTGCCGTCAGCATACTCGCCGTCGACACGGTATGTGGTTATCTCCACAGGCTCTCCGTCAGCAAGCACAGTAACCGTGCCATGCTTCATACCTGTTTCGATAACCCTCATATCGGAAAAGACCTGCTTTGTTTCTTCGGGAAGTGCAGATGTAGTTATGTCAAAGTCATGCGGCTGTGCACCCATAAGGCTGTCACGCACGCAGCCGCCGACTATATACGCCTCGTAGCCTGCCTGCTCCAGCCTGTCAAGCACCTGCCTTATGCTCTTTGGAATATCCATCATCCCACCCCTTTCAGCAATATGTTTATTGTACCACTTTTCAGAGAGAATAGCAAGAGAAAACCGCCACTACCGAGGCGGTCAAATTTTATTTATACTGTCCACAGTTTTTACAGTAATCTGATGTATTGGGATTCTCCGTACCACATTCGTCACACGTCCATACTTTTACTATTGGCTTATCACCTGATCCAACATTATCAACTGTTTTTTTAATTATTGAGATATCCTCATCGCTGATCTTTACATCATCCTTTGTAATTATGCATTCGTTTGCCACAAATATCACTCTCTTTCCTCAAATTATTCAGTAACTTTTATTTCACTTGCTATTCTATCACAATTGGTCATTTTATCAATAGACCAAATTGTGATAAGCCATAATATTATTATAAATGCACAAAAGGGAAGAATAAAATATGTACAAATTAAAGTATCTTCGGGAAAGTGAATTATTGACGCAAAAACAGGTTGCGGACAAAATAGGATGCGGACATCGTGCTTATGCATATTACTAAGAAAACAAGCGTGACATTCCAACTGAAGTTCTCATCAAAATATCTGAACTGTATAATGTTTCCATCGACTATATCCTTGATCGCATCGACGACCCTGCTCCATATTTGCACGCCGTCGACACAACATATAAACTATCGGAAATAAGAAAGAGAAATGGATTGTCACAGATGGATGTCGCAAAAATACTGTTTATTGCGCAGAACACATACAGTTGCTATGAAAAACGTACTCGTGACATACCCACTGCGACACTGATCCGCCTGGCGGATTTCTACAATGTATCTGTGGATTACATTCTGGGGCGCACTGATGATCCAAAGGCCAACAGATAAACGGACCCTCTCTTGTCAGAGAGGGTCCAATACTTCCAAAACAAAAACCGCCAACCTTTCGGTTGGCGGCTATATTTTTCAATTTAGGAATCGAATATAGTTCGCTATGAATTACTCGTTGATAGCAGTAACAACGCCGGAACCTACTGTTCTACCACCCTCACGGATAGCGAAACGGAGACCCTCTTCAATAGCGATAGGAGTGATCAGCTCAACGTCCATTACAACGTTATCGCCGGGCATGCACATTTCCTTGTCAGCAGGCAGTGTGATAACGCCTGTAACGTCTGTTGTTCTGAAGAAGAACTGAGGACGATAGTTGGAAACGAAAGGTGTATGACGGCCGCCCTCTTCCTTCTTGAGAACGTAAACCTGACCCTGGAACTTTGTGTGGGGGTGAATGGAACCGGGCTTGCAGAGTACCTGACCACGCTCGATATCCTGACGTGTAATACCACGGAGCAGAGCACCGATGTTGTAACCAGCAACAGCCTCGTCAAGTGTCTTTCTGAACATCTCAAGACCTGTAACAACAGTGGACTTGGGCTCGTCAACAAGACCTGTGATCTCAACTGTATCGTTAACCTTAACTACACCACGCTCTACACGACCTGTAGCAACTGTACCACGACCTGTGATTGTCATTGTGTCCTCAACAGGCATAAGGAAGGGCAGATCCTCAGAACGCTCAGGAGCAGGGATGTACTCGTCAACAGCGTCCATGAGAGCCTTGATGCAAGCGTACTCAGGAGCGTTGATGTCGTCGCTGGAGCTATCGAGAGCCTTGAATGCAGAACCGAAGATAACGGGTGTGTTATCACCGTCAAAGCCGTTCTTTGTCAGCTCATCACGGATATCCATCTCTACGAGCTCGAGCATCTCGGAATCCTTGTACTCGCCTGTTGTCTCATCGAATGTGCAGTCATCAACGTCATCGCACTTGTTTACGAATACTACAATAGAGGGAACGCCTACCTGACGAGCAAGCAGGATGTGCTCTCTTGTCTGAGCCATAGGAC
>JAGAKC010000083.1 GCA_017848155.1 Oscillospiraceae bacterium
AGATATCCCAGCCTGTGCTGGACAGGATAGATATCCAGATAGAGGTCAAGCCCGTAGAGTACAACGACCTGCGTGAGAGGACTCCCCAGGAATGCTCCGAAAGGATAGCTGAAAGAATACAGAAAGCTCGTGATATTCAGGCAAAACGATTCAGCGGAACATCAATAAAGAGCAACAGCGGAATAACCTCGGACATCATCGGAGAGGTGTGCCGACTCACTCCCGATGCCGAAACGCTGATGCAGCGTGCCTTTGAAAAGCTCGGTATGTCAGCACGTGCCTACGACAGGATACTTAAAGTAGCACGCACCTGCGCAGACCTTGCAGGCAGTGAAGATATACAGAAGGACCACCTCGCCCAGGCGATAAGCTACCGCAGCCTTGACAGAAAATACTGGAACAGCTGATAACTTTATCTCATACAGAAAATCTCCCTCGGGATCCACATCCGAGGGAGATCGGTGACCGTCGAAAAAGTCCCGTCGGGACAAGTTCTCCTCGTCGAAGCTATGTTGGCGGCGTCCATGCCGCCTTTTGGCTTCGAATTTGCGACATCCATGTCGCAGCCGAAGCATCCGCCCTGCATGCACTCATTGACGGCGATGCCGTCAATTCGCACACTGGTGCGGATAGAAGTTATTTTTCCGACGCACATGTCGTCGGAAAAATTTATTAAAAAAAGCCTGCTTCGCAGGCAAAAACAGAGTTTTTCGACAAGCTGAAATCTCCCTCGGGATCCGCATCCGAGGGAGATCGTTCGTTTTATCTGTTCCTGCTTTTTATACACCATATCCTGCCCGAAAGCACCAGCCATATCAGACCTGCCGCACCCAGTACAGGTACTGCGAAATTGACGATAGTCGCAACAGCTTCCGAATATGCGACAGCTACCGTCAGCAGATTGTTTGCCGCATGAACAGCGATGCAGGGAAGTACACTTCCGCTGCGAATCGCAAGTCTGCCAAGAAAATACCCAAGCACAAAAGTGTACAGAAGCATATCAGCACTCATGTGATATGCCGCAAAAACCAACGCCGAAACGATCGCCGCTGTGTTCTCGCTGCGTTCTGAAAGACGATCAAGCGCCGCCTTGCGGAACGCAAGCTCCTCTGACACAGGTGCGAGCACCACAGTATACACCGTGTATGCTATAAGCTCTGTCCCCTGCGGCATCTCACCGCCTCGGACAGGCAGTATCAGCCTTGTGACCATATTCGCCGCACAGGACAAAAACACTGCCCCAAAAAGAAAAACGACAGGCTCATATCTGCGATAATCGGCGCTTTTGTCACGGCGCTCTCCCTTACCGCAGATCATAAGATACACTGCGGTATTTACCGCCAGAACACACACCACATTCAACAGGATACTATATAGATACCCCTCTGCCATTCCGTCGAAAAGCAGCATCAGCGCAACGGACAGCAGCTGCGACACCGCAAAAGCCGCAAGAAGTCTGAAGATATCCTCGTTCTTTCTTATAAATGTCATCAGCATCACGGAAATACGATATCTATAAGCTGCGCTATATATCCAAAGGTCATCTCATCCAGTGCAAGCAGCAGACCCACGATCACTGTTATACGGGTCAGGAATATTCCCCAGCGCTTTGCGGTACTGACCTCATGCCATACCTTTTCGACACGGTAACGGCGTATCTTCACCAGCTTGTATACAGCCATGCATGCTCCCACCAGAAGCAGCACCGTCACAGCCATCACAAAGCAGAGGAACACCGGAACTATCCCTTCGGGCGTCATCGCAATGCCTTTCTCCGCAGCGTCCATGTACCGCTGCACCTCGGGAAATGTCATGAATATCATCAATATGCCCGCTATACTGTTCAGCATAGCATGGATAATAACGGTACTTACGATAGACCTTGTGGATACTGCAATATATCCAAGGCAGATGCCTATGACCGTTGCATACAGACCCTGCTGAAGATTTCCATGGGTCATTCCGAACAGGATACCCGACACAAATATCGCAAACCCGTTTCCAAAGGGTCGAAGCACCTGCAATATGATGCCACGGAACCAAAGCTCCTCCGCTATCGGGGCTATCACAGCTGCCTGAACAAAAAGCAGCAGCGCAGTAGCAAGATCGGGCGGCTGGATATCATTCATCACATGGAACGAATCCGAAATGGGGGTATCCTCAAAAAGACCTGATATCCACACGGTCAGCAGATTTACTCCGATCGCCGCTGCGTATATAGCAGGAAACATTCCCAGTGCGCTGCCAAGATAAACAGGCTTTCCGCATGCTTCACGGAACGCCTGCTTTGGCTTTAAAACAAGAAATGCTGCCGTTATTGGCAGGACATTCAGGAAAACCACCGACAGCACCGCATTAAGCAGATATTTCGTAAGCAGATCCGCACCGCTGACAAGTGGCGCAATAAAGCCTGTCAGCAGGTATACAAGATGGCGGAACACGAATGTAAGCACCAGTACGATGCCCACACCTGTGCACACACGCCTGAATTCATCCAGCCTGCTTTCAGCTGCCGCAGCGTTATCGGTTATGAACTGCTCTTCCGACATGAGTTCTCCTTTCGGTCAATCCTTTGATACAAGCCGATGGTAGTCAGCTATCTCCGACACAGTTTCCTCGATAGTCTTTCCAAAACAATCGATCGTTATATCGGCATACTCCTCATAAAGTGCCTTACGGCGCATGAACACCTGTGTTATGGTGTCCTCGGGACGCATGGCGATGCCTCTGCTTTTTATATTGTGCAGACGCTTTTCCACCTCGGGTACAGGGAGTGACAGATAATACACCATGCCGTGTTCCTTAAGATGCAGCATCGCCGTGCGGGAATAGACAGCGCTGCCTCCTGTCGCAATAACGCAGCCGCCCTTTTCGTCCACCGAACAGATAGCACGCTCTTCAGCGATACAGAACGAATCAAGTCCCTCGCTGTCGATGATATCCTGTAACAGGCGACCTGTGTCGTTCTGGATAACTATATCTGTATCAATGAATCGGTAGCCCATCGCCTTTGCAAGCAGTACACCTATAGTCGATTTGCCGCAGGCGGGCATTCCAATAAGTACTATGTTCTTCATTTTTCTTTCCTTTGTTCTTATTCTATATCTGTACATTAGTCAAGTACAGAGGAAATACATTTTATGTTTCCCTCATTGTCCACATGATAAGTTTCACTGTAACATTTGCTTTTTACGACATTGATTCCGCTCTCAAAGGCTATCCAGCTGATAGTCACTTCACCCGGTGCGCCTGCCGCAAAAGTCCATTGCTGCTCGTATACAGGACCAAACATAAAAGAGTTCGTTTCATATCCAACTTCGATCAGCACATTATCACAACTCAATTCATATTTCCAGTGTTCTCCGCTGGAGCCGTTCGCACTCTGGGATAATTTAATGCAGGATAAATACTGATCCTGGCACCCTGAAACCATCAATGCTACATATAAAGCTGTGAAAATAGATATAATGCTTTTCATTATACATTACCTCGAAATTCAGTACGTCACCTTATCCAGCTTCATGGTGGCTACCGCATTAAGGTCAGAGCCTGCCCTTACTCCTGCAAGATATTCGTAATACCCCTGACAGCCTATCATGGCGGCATTATCTCCGCACAATGAAAGCGGCGGTACATAAAGGGTCATGCCGTTCTTTGCGGCTCTTTCCTCAAGCATGGAGCGCAGTCCGCTGTTTGCCGCAACTCCGCCTGCAAGAGCGATGGTCTTATAACCGCTGTCCTTTGCAGCCTGTATGAACTTTGATGTAAGGATATCGCTGACGGTGTACTGGAAGCATGCGGCAAGGCTGTTCACATCTATCTCCTCGCCCTTCTGCTTTGCGTTATGGATAAGGTTTATCACCGCTGTTTTAAGCCCCGAAAAGCTGAAATCATAGGGATTTGCGGTCCTGGGGTGTGGGAGAGTATACTTCTTCCTGTCGCCCAGCTTTGCAGCGTTGTCGATATGGACTCCGCCCGGGTAGGGGAAGCCCATGGCTCTTGCCGCTTTGTCAAAAGCCTCGCCTGCTGCATCGTCTACAGTCCTGCCTATCGTTTCAAAATCGGTATAGCTGTTCACTTTTACGATGTGGCTGTGTCCGCCAGACGCAACAAGACATATATACGGCGGCTGTAATTCTTTGTGTGCAAGGTAATTCGCCGCAATATGACCTCTGATATGATGCACAGGGATAAGCGGCTTTCCGAGAGAGAACGCAAGTCCCTTTGCAAAGTTTACTCCCACAAGCAGCGCACCGATAAGTCCGGGGGCGTATGTCACCGCAATAGCGTCTATCTCTGCGGCTGTCTTTCCCGCCTTTTCAAGCGCTTCGTTCACAACGCCGACTATGCTCTCGCAGTGACGGCGGCTGGCTATCTCGGGAACGACTCCGCCGTATAGTTTGTGCTCCTCTATCTGGGTAGCTACCACAGACGAAACTATCTCACGACCGTCACGTATCACCGCTGCCGCAGTTTCGTCGCAGGAGCTTTCTATAGCAAGTATATCCATCTTCTTTTGTCCTTTTCCTGTTTCTTTATTTTACGTCAGGCTTTCTCGATGTAAGGAACTCGATAGCCCTTTCGATGGAGCTGCGCACATGCTCCATGTCCTCGTTGTGCAGCTTTCCAGCGTTACGGTAGTCAAAGCTGTTGCAGAACTCGTTCACATCGCCGTTAAGCTCCTTGATATAGTTTTCTATCAGCTTGTCAGTAGCCTCGATAAACGGCTTCTGATCGTTCTTCGGCATCTTTGTGGGAACATGCGACATAAGCAGATTGTAGTGGGGAATACAGATGTACTTCTGTGAGCTGTAGAGATTTCTGAATTTTGCATCCTCCCTGAACATGGTGAACACCGTTTCAAGCATATGCTCAACGCCCCAGTCCACCTTGCTGCAAACAAAGCATGTTTCCTCTATCTCGCTGCACTTTTTTGCCTTTGCTCCCTTTGTAAAGAAAAGGCCCTTTTTCTCGAATACATTTCCACGCACCGAGGCAAGATATGTATTGAGCATAAGACCCAGCGAAAGACGGTTATTCTGCTTCAGCAGGGAATTGAAATGGGTATGGCAGAAGCCAAGGCGGTTCGTTTCCATCCTCACATCAGGCTCCATCATCGCCGCACCCATGATGTACTCGGATATGTGCTCCTCAACAGTATTTCTCATGGCGCAGATAGGACAGCCCTCTCTCGGCTCGAAAACTTCGTTTATCGGTATGGTAAGTATACTTTCTCTCATTGTGAACTTCCTTTCGGTAATAAGAAATTTGGGTGATAAATTGCTGAAATAACAGACGTATTACTTGATTTTATACTTATATTGTATTATAATTAAGATAAATAATCAAGGGGTTTGCCAAAAAAAATGGATCACAAAATCAAAAACGACAACTTCGACTTAAAACAGACCTTTCTGTGCGGTCAGTGCTTCCGCTGGACAGAAACGGAAGAGAACATCTTTCACGGAATAGCACACGGAAGGTATCTCAGGATACGACAGGAAACAAACAGAGTCACTCTGCTGGATATAAACGAAAAGGATATACCTCTCTGGGAGGATTATTTTGACCTGTCCACCGACTACGCCGCACTTATCGACAGGTTTTCATCCGACCCCACGCTGTCTGCTGCCTGCAAAAGCTCATACGGAATACGTATACTGCGGCAGGAGCCTTTTGAAACGCTCATCAGCTTTATCATCTCACAGAACAACAATATCCCCCGAATTTCAGGGATAATCGGCAGATTGTGTGAAGGCTTCGGAGAAAAGCTGGACGGCGGATATGCTTTTCCGTCAGCTGAAAGTCTGAAAGGTGTTACTCCCGAGGAGCTTGCGCCGCTGCGTGCGGGCTTCCGTGCAAGATACATCTGCGACGCTGTGAGCAAGGTAAACAGCGGTGAGATAGACTTTGACGAAATAAATGCACTGCCGATTGATACGGCACGTGAAAAGCTCAAGACCATCGTCGGCGTCGGGGATAAGGTGGCAGATTGCGTATTACTTTTCGGCTTCGGCAAAAAGGACGCTTTTCCTCGTGATGTCTGGGTAAAGCGACTCATGGCTGCTTTCTATCCCGACGGACTTCCCGAATGTACCATTGGTGCAGAGGGCGTCGCACAGCAGTACCTTTTTGACTACGTAAGAAACAACAACGGACTTTTAAGCACCGTATAACTACATATCAACTGAAAGGAAAAATTAACATGTATTGTAATCAATGTGGAAATATCGTACCCGAAAATGCAGTTTTCTGCTCATTCTGCGGCGCAAAATGCAACCTTTCCACCGCAGCTCCCACAAGCACGATAGTGTCTGCGCCACAGCCTGCGACCGAGATTGCTGCACCTGTAAATGAAGCGCCCGTAAATCCTGCTCCCGAGCCG
>JAGAKC010000084.1 GCA_017848155.1 Oscillospiraceae bacterium
CCTCTTCAACAGAGGGATTTCTTCCGATGATCTCAACGGAAAGACGCTGACACACGTTATCTGCAAGCTGCATAGCCTCGGAATAGTCGTTTCCGCCAACTACCTGCGCAGCCTTGAATATCGCACCTGCTATCTTTTCAATGTTGAACGGCACCTGTCTGCCGTCACGCTTCTTAATCATTGTTATCATTGCCATTATTATAAAGCTCCCTCTATTGCGAGAAAATCGCACAATATATTGTATTTTTTTGACCGTATAAATCTATTATATAGGTATTGATGGTTTTTGTCAAGGATTATTAAAGTTACAGCGCACAAAAAAACGCCCTTTGTTTTTGTACAGTTTTAACAAAAGCCGTATCACTATGCCGATCTGTATGCTGCAAAAAGAAAGACCTCTCAGTTACTTGAAGATCTTTCCTGAAATTCAAATATCTGAGAGGTCACGCTTTTTTATATCAGATCTCTATCATCAATATATTGTATATAAGGATGGCTGCGAGCAGGACATTAAAAACATTTGCTATTCCGATATACGTAATGCGGCGCTTTTTGTTCTTCATTCCGCCCGACACAAAGCCTATCCATGCGCAGGATACAGCCACAGCAACGAGAATGGCGATGATACGGCCATACGGACCTATCGAAAGCTGGATCGCCGAAACAAGCAGCATATCAAACACGAACTCGGTCAGCGGTACAAGGATCAGCGGCAGGGTCGCCCAACCCCAGAACGAACGTTTTTTCCGAAAGAATACGATACTCATTACCGCAAACATTGCCGCAATTACTGCACATTCAATAGCCATAAAGCACCTCTTTCACCATCACAAGGAATAATATCAGCCAAAAATACTCTTTGCAGTTGCGTTATCTCCGCAAACAGAGAAGAAAACTGTTTCTCCGTTCACTGTTACAAAGCAATCATCAAACTTATACATTTCATCGGGAGAATAGGACTCATACGTTTCACGCTGCTTCGCAATACGCTCCTCAAGCTTCACCTTGATAGCTGCTGCGGTATCCTCATCCTTTGCGACAAACACACCAAACTCATCGGGATATACACCTGCACCTGCGATATATGCGGAATGATCAACAAGATCAGCGCTGTCTATCTTATAGAATATCTTCATATTCTCCTCTGTTACCTCTGCCATCTCGGGAAGCTCCACAGCAGCCATAAGCTCTGCTGTAAGCTCTGCAGCGGTCTTGCTTTCAGCTGCGGTGCTGCCTGACGAAGAGGATATAACGGAGCTCTCCTTTCCTCCGCAGCCTGTCATAAGCATAGTTGCTGCAAGAAGTGCAGCTGTAATAGTTGTCTTTCTCATCGTTGTGTTTCCTTTCAATGTCTTATAAATAGTTATTTTCGATATATGCAAGCATAAGATCGTAAGTAATTCCCTTAAAATGGAGTCCGTCGGCTTCAGCGTAATCATGCAGGAAATAGCCGTTTGCATCGGTTATCTGCGAATTGAAGTCGATATAGGGTATTCCCTGCTCAACGCATACGCTCTTTATAAACGAGTTGAACTCTGTTACCATATCGTTAGTAATACCGCCTGACGCAGCAAGAGAGCTGTCTGTGGTCACAGGAGATACCGATATACAATACAGCATGGAGTCAGGACAGGATGCCGAAAGCTTGTTGATGAGCGTGCGATAGCTGTCCTCCATAGCGGCAGCGGACACGAGTCCGTTTGAGCCAAGCATGATGAATATGCGCTTCGGCTGTAGCTTCTCAGCATATTCAAGCGCCGTCGCAGCTGTACCGTCAGCAAGGTCTATCGGCTCTGTATATGCCTTATACGGTGTGTAGCCAACACTTGCGGCAACGTTCTTCATATCCAGCTTATTGTAAAGGTACAGACCTGTGGTGATACTGTCACCGATAAACAGGTCGTTTTCAAAATTCTGTCTGCTGTAAGCTGTATCGGGAGCGTTGTCCTCAGTATCGGGCACAGCAGGCTCCTCTGTTTCCTCAACAGGGTCAGCGGCTGATTCGGTCGGCTCGGTAGAGCGCTTCGTCATCGACACAGACGATTTGGGTGTAGTTGTGGTCGCAGCAGTCGACGCTGACGTACCATCTCCTACATCATCAGATACGCTCGATGAGGTAGTCTTTTCGACCTCGGGTGCCTTTGTCAGCTGCGGATTCATCAGCATGACCACCAGCACACATATGACCAGAACTATCACTATCATTATCACATTCAGTACTACGACGGAACGTGGCAGCTTGTTTCTGGGATCTCCCATTTATTATCCCTCCGTTATCATTTTTTACACCTATTTATTATACTACAACAAATAATAAATTTCAATAAGATACCAAAATCTTTTATATAAATTCGTTTCCGTCGGCGCAGAAGATATGCGTGCGCACTATCCTTAGCCGTGAAATAGCTTCTCCCGTTGCGCTTTTATATGCTTCAAAAAGGAGCGATGGATTTATGTTGAAGTCATTGCCTGCGGGAAGCCGCAGAGTTATTGCGTCCTCCTCGATAGTGAGCATAGATATCAGCGGCTTAAGATCAACGGTCGATACGCCTTTTTTGGTCTTTTTTTCGGTAAGTATCTGCTCGGAATCCGTAAAGCTGCGGAATTTATCAATATCCACATCGGATTCCACACGGTACTCTGCCGTTGTTATATCGGTGTTCTTATATTTAGGCTCTGCTATGCGGAGCACTCTTATATCAGGCGGCAGCGAATCATTAAGGCGCTTCATCACCTCGTCGGGAGATATTTCCTCGGTAAGACGGAAATCCATCGCCTCGCACACGCCCTCCTGTCCAAGCGACAGCGGCAGCATGAAAGCCACATAGGTATGCGGATTGAAGCCCTCGGTCTGCCAGATAGGAAGTCTGCTGCGCTTCATGGCACGCTGTATACAGTGATTCAGGTCAAGGTGAGAGATGTACTTCGCCCTGTCCATTTTTGAAAAGAAAGCTCTTGTATTAACGGATGGCACGGCAGATATCACCTCCTACGCATTTTGACACACCGCAGTTTGAACACTTCTCACGGCAATTGGGTGTAGTCACCTCTTTATGGGCAAGCTTGTTCTCCTCGATAAGGAAATCCCTGCTGACAAGCATGTTGATATGGCTCCACGGAGCGACCTCGTCATAAGAACGCTGTCTGTTTGCGTAGAATGCCATGTCAAGTCCGCACTCTCTGAATGCCTCCTGCCACTTGCTGAAATCGAAATGCTCGTCCCAGCCGTCCAGCTTGCATCCCTTTTTCCACGCAGCATAAACAGCCTTGCCAACTCTGCGGTCGCCTCGTGCAAGCACAGCCTCCAGCAGAGATGTGTCGTACTTCGACCAGCTTATGGATATCTTCTTATCATTCGCAACAGAGATAAGATGCTTCTGACGCTGCTTTATGCTCTCCTCGTCCAGCTGCGGCTCAAACTCAAATGGAGTAAAAGGCTTCGGTATAAACGTGGAAAGAGATATCGAAACGCTGACAGGTCTGCCCTTCTTACGGTTTGGATTTGCATAAAACTGCTCTATTACAGCCTTTGCGAGGTCATATATGCCCTCTATATCCTCCAGTGTTTCGGTGGGAAGTCCAAGCATGAAATACAGCTTGATGTTAGTGTATCCGCCCTCAAAGGCGATCTTCACGCTGTCAAGGACATTCTGCTCCGTAACATTTTTATTGATAACGTCACGAAGTCGCTGTGTACCTGCTTCGGGAGCAAAGGTCAGACCACTCTTACGCACGTCTGTAATCTTTTTCAGCACCTCGTCACTGAATCGGTCAACACGCAGTGACGGCAGCGACAGATTGATGTCGTTCTTGCTGGTATATTCTGTAAGGTCGGTAAGCAGACCCTCGATATCCCTGAAATCACTTGTGGACAGCGACGACAGCGATACCTCATCATAGCCTGTGTTCTCGCAAAGACACTTTGTCTGATGCAGTATCGTTGACTTTTCCTTTTCACGGAAGGGTCTGTAGATAAAGCCTGCCTGACAGAAGCGGCAGCCTCTTATACAGCCACGCAGCACCTCGACTACCGCCCTGTCGTGGACGATATTACAGAAAGGCACAACAAAGCTCTCGGGAGCATACATCTTGTCGATGTCCCTTACGATACGCTTTGTTACCTGCTTCGGTGCAGTTTCCTTTGCGGTTATGGACTTTACAGTGCCATCCTCGTTGTAATCCACATCGTAAAGCGACGGTACATACACGCCCTCTATCTTAGCAGCACGGCGTAAAAACTCGTCCTTTGTGCAGTTCTCCTTTTTGCATTGCTCCATCAGGCGCATTACTTCGAGGTTCATCTCCTCGCCCTCGCCGATGAAAAACAGGTCAAAAAAGTCCGCAATAGGCTCTGCGTTGCAGACACAGGGTCCTCCGCCGCAGACTATCGGAGTAAGCTCCTTACGCTCTGACGCAAGCACGGGAAGTCCCGCAAGATCAAGCATCTCCAGAATACTTGTATAGCACAGCTCATACTGTATCGTAAATCCGATGAAGTCAAAATCCTTTATCGGATCAAGGCTCTCCAAGGCATAGAGAGGGATATTGCGTCTGCGCATCTCCTCCTCCATATCGGGAAGCGGCATGAACACACGCTCACACCAGTAATTCGGCACAGCATTCTTAAGACCGTACAGTATCTTCATTCCAAGATGCGACATACCTATCTCATATGTATCGGGAAAGCAGAAAGCAAAGCGGATGTCGACCTTGCTCTTATCCTTTACTACTGCTCCGACCTCGCCGCCGATATAGCGTGAGGGCTTCTGTATATTCAGCAGGAACTCATCCAGTATCTTCATACCCTCTGTTCCGCCAACATATTCTTTGTTTGACATTTTCATACTCCTTTACAAGGTACAAATCTAATTTATTATAGCACAAATCGGAACTTCTTTCAAGGGCTTATATAAAAAAACACAGGTAGCAGGGAATAATTACGGTCGAAAGAGAAGGTGTAAGATCCCGGGAATCCTCACTACGACCATGCTTTGTGCTTTTCGATGTGAGAAGCGGCATGGATGCTTCAAGCCTAGCAACGAACGGGCGAACAACGAAGATGATACTTTATTGAAAGCATAAGGCGGTCAACACCGCCTTTTTTGTTGCATTTTTTTAAAATCAGTGCTATAATTTATATAGCTTATATCTGCTTAAAAATAATGAAAGGACTTATCGACATGCAGTATGTAGTGACCAATGCTCAAATGAAGCTTGCGGAACAGCGCTGTGACCGTGACGGTGTTTCATATATCCGTATGATGGAGAACGCCGGAACAGCCTGTGCGGAGGAGATCATCAGGATCGTACCACGTGGCGGCTTTATCAGTATCCTCTGCGGATCAGGAAACAACGGCGGCGACGGATTCGTAATCTCTGCTGTGCTTGCATCCCACGGTATCTCCTCGGCGGTCATACTTATCAACGGTGAGCCGCAGACAGACTGCGCAAGACACCACTTCAACCGACTTCACGGTTCCAAGATAATGGAATGGGACAAGCACAGAGAGGCATGCTGTGACAGGATAGTCCGTTCAGATATGGTCATTGACTGCATATACGGCACAGGCTTTCACGGAACACTGCCCGAGAATGCCGCAGATGCTATCCGTTTTGCAAACCACTGCCCTATCCGTGTAGCCGTCGATGTCCCAAGCGGAATAAACTCCGACACGGGCGAAATGGACGAGAATTATTTCAGACCGACTCACACATACTTTCTCGCAGCTATAAAAGTCGGACTTCTTTCTCTTCCCTGTAACGACCTTATCGGCGAAACGAAGCTGCTGGATATCGGAATAGATGACAGCTGTTACGAAAGTGACTATATCGCAAAGATACCAGACGACAGCTATCGCCATCCGTTTTCCGACAGGCTGCGCTCCTCTCATAAGGGTAGCTACGGCAAGCTGCTCAATATAGCAGGCTGTCTTAACTATAATGGCGCCGCAGCCATGTCTACCCTTGCCGCACTGCGCACAGGTGTGGGTCTTTGTACGCTTGCTGCGCCACGATCTGTGGTGAACATCGTTGGAGCTTCGGTGCATGAAACGACTTATCTGCCTTTACCTGAGAATAATGACGGATATGTCGGCCCTGATGCGGCTGAAAAGATACTCGGCAACCTTGATAAGGTAACTGCGATAAGCGTCGGCTGCGGAATGGGCAGGAGCGAAAATACCCGAAATATCGTGGAAGCTGTAATAAAAAATGCAACCTGTCCGATAATTATTGACGCAGACGGAATAAATTCCATCGCCGATAATATAGATATACTGAAAGAGCGGAAGAGCGATATCATACTGACACCGCATGTCATGGAATTCAGCAGGATAAGCGGATCATCTCCTGATGAGATCCAAAGTGACAGGATAGCCGCAGCCAGAGTATTTGCAGCAGGATATGAGGTCACAGTAGTGCTTAAGGGCGCAAACACCGTGATCGCAGCCCCTGACGGAAGCGTATTCGTGAACATCTGCGGCAACAGCGGACTTGCCAAGGGCGGCAGCGGCGATGTTCTGACGGGAATGATCGCATCTATGGCTGCACAGGGTATTCCTGCATTGAAAGCGGCTGTCTGCGGTGTTTACTGTCATGCGCTTGCATCGGATATGCTGCTTGACAGTATCCCTGCGGTCAGCATGCTTCCGGGCGACGTTATCGGTATATTGCCGGAAGTGTACCGCTCTTGATAGCGGTACTCACATAAAAGGAGCAGCTCCGTTATATGTGTCGTACCGAAATACTGCACATACGGCGGAGCTTTTTTCCGCCGAAAGAACGGAGGAAACATGAAAAAACTACTTATTCCCTTTTTATCTTTATTTCTGTGCGGATGCTCAACAAGTCAGATATTCGGCACGCCTGCTCCTGATTTTGACACTGCATACAGCATGTCGGCAGACATTGAATTCGGGGAGCTGTCCGCTGTCGCAGATATCACCAGAAACGGCAGAAATGACTGGAGCTTTGCTTTCACGGAGCCTGAACAGCTGAGTGGAATGACATTCACTTGGTGTGACGGTAATATGACCGCCGCTCTCGGGGAGCTTAACGTTTCGATGGAAGCAAACGATGTGTATACACTGATACC
>JAGAKC010000001.1 GCA_017848155.1 Oscillospiraceae bacterium
ATATGACGAGTGGGATTCCTGTCATCCCTTCGACTTCGGCGAAGGATGGGGCGCAGAGCCGTGGTGTCAGGAGGAGATGCCGCTGACGGACGAGCTTGTAAAAGCTGCGGCGGAGCGCTCGGAAACTGCCATCGTCATTATCGGCAGGACCGCAGGCGAGGAGATGGACAACAGCGTAAAGGAAGGCTCCTTCCTGCTGACAGCGCTTGAAGAGGACATGCTGAAAAAAGTGCGTGGCAGCTTCAAGAAGATGGTGGTGCTGCTGAATGTGCCTGCGCTCTTCGATATGAGCTTTATGGACAGGCACTCCCCTGACGCAGTGCTGTATGTGTGGCAGGGCGGAATGGTCGGAGGAAACGGCACGGCTATGGTGCTTACAGGTGAAGTCAGCCCCTCGGGAAAGCTAACAGACACGATAGCCTACGCCATAAGCGACTACCCCTCTCACAAATATTTCGGCGACGGAAAGCGGGATTTCTATGCCGAGGATATCTATGTCGGGTACCGTTATTTTGAGACCTTTGCAAAAGACAGGGTGCGCTTCCCCTTCGGCTACGGTCTTTCCTATACCACATTCGATATAAAGACGATACACTTCACGGTCATGGATCCAGAATGCACGCTGGCAGACCTCAGGATATCTGTAAAGAATACAGGCAGCTTCAGCGGCAAGGAGGTCGTACAGGTATACGTGGAAGCTCCGCAGGGAAAGCTCGGAAATCCTGCAAGAGTGCTGTGCGGCTTTGAAAAGACAAAGACCCTCGCACCAAACGAGGAGCAGATACTTGAAATAAGAGTCGACCTGCGTGAGTTTGCGTCCTACGACGACAGCGGCGTAACAGGTCACCGCTTCTGTCGCATACTTGAAGCAGGTCGGTACATATTCCGAATAGGCAGCGATGTACGCAGCGCCTGCGGCGATTTCAGCGCCGTAATAAACAAGGATATCATCGTGGAGCAGCTGACTCAGGCGCTTGCGCCCGTGCTGCCCTTCAAGCGCATGAAAAATCAGAACGGCACTCTCGCCTTTGAGGAAGTGCCCCTCTCCATGCAGGAGGAATTCGACCGCCGTGCCGAAGCTATCCCCGAGGAGATACCCTGCACAGGCGACCGTGGAATAAAGCTTAGCGATGTGTATGAGGAAAAGTACACTCTTGACGAATTCGTTGCACAGCTCTCCGATGGGGACCTTTCCTGCATCATCAGAGGCGAGGGCATGGGAAGTCCCCGTGTCACCGCAGGTACAGCTTCCGCTTTCGGCGGAGTTTCAGATGGACTGCAGAGCTACGGTATACCCTGCGGCTGCTGCTCGGACGGACCGTCGGGAATGAGGATGGACTGTGGCACAAAGGCATTCAGCCTGCCAGGTGGCACACTGCTCGCCTGCACCTTCAACAGGGAGCTGCTGACAGAGCTCTTCACCCTCATGGGACTTGAAATGACCGCAAATGATGTGGATTGCCTGCTGGGACCGGGCATGAACATCCATCGCCACCCCTTGAACGGCAGAAACTTCGAGTACTTCTCGGAGGACCCCTACCTTACAGGCGAGATAGCCTGCGCAGAGCTTAACGGTCTGCACTCGGTGGGAGTTACGGGTACAGTCAAGCATTTCTGCGGCAATAACCGTGAAACTCACCGTCACTGGCTGGATTCGGTAATATCCGAGCGTGCGCTGCGTGAGATATATCTTCGTGGCTTCGAGATAGCTGTTAAAAAAGGCAAGGCAAGGACGATAATGACCACCTACGGCTCGCTCAACGGCGTGTGGACGGCAGGTCACTACGACCTCACCACGACAGTGCTCCGAAATGAGTGGGGCTTTGACGGATTTGCGATGACCGACTGGTGGGCAAACATCAACCGCCGTGGACAGGCTCCCGACAAGCGTGACTTTGCCATCATGGCTATGGCGCAGAATGACGTGTACATGGTCTGCGCTGACGGAGGAAATCACGACGACAATACACTGGAGAGCCTTGAAAAGGGCGAGCTTAAGCGCAGCGAGCTTCAGCGCTGTGCAAAAAATGTGCTTTCATTCCTGCTCTCCACCAATGCACTTAAGCGAGTTATGGGCGAGGACACCGCGGCGGAGATAATAAACCGCACCGCCGACAACGATGACAGCACCGATGGTCTTGACACATATGAGGTGGACGGAAGCCTTACACTGGAGCTTGACGGAATGATGTCGGTAAAGGGCGGCAACCACGCATTCATGCTGGACGTGAAGCAGATAGGACGCTACAGAGTGACCATAACCGCTTCTTCGGAGCTGTCAGAGCTTGCACAGACCGCTGTAACTCTCTTCAGCGTCGGCAGCGCCTGCGGTACATATGTTTGGAACGGTACAGGCGGCAAGCCTGTGGAGATAGCAAAGGAGCTGAATATCTTCTCACGCTTCACGAACATGCGCCTGCACTTTGCGGCAAACGGTCTTAAGCTGCACAGCGTAAGGATAGAGCGCATCGGCGACGCAGTGTAAGGAGGGAGCGTTATGGTAAGACCCATATGTAAGGATAATTTCCTGCTATCAATGAGATCCGCACCTGCCACTGCGGAGGATATACAGACCGCACAGGACCTGCTGGACACGGTCACTGCACATTC
>JAGAKC010000085.1 GCA_017848155.1 Oscillospiraceae bacterium
CTGGTAAAGGGCGCATCAAAGGGTGAGGGTCTCGGCAATAAGTTCCTGTCCAACATCCGTGAAGTAGATGCTATAGTGCATGTAGTTCGCTGCTTCAACGATGACAACATCATTCACGTTGACGGAAGCATAGGTGCGGCAAGAGATATAGAAACAATAAACCTTGAGCTGATATTCTCCGATATCGAGATACTCGAGCGCCGCCTTGACCGTACAAAGAAGCTTATGAAGGGCGACAAGAGCCTTCAGAAAGAAGTTGATTTCCTTGAGTCGCTGATCGAGCATCTCGGAAACGGCAAGTCTGCAAGAAGCTACGATTACAGTGATGATGAGCGTGAGATAATAAAGTCGTCACCCTTACTGTCGAACAAACCTGTCATCTATGCCGCAAACCTGTCTGAAGCTGATTTTACGGGCGATATCAACACTAACGAGGAATACAAGGCAGTGTGTGCGATCGCCGAGGAAGAACACGCAGAGGTGCTTCCTATCTGCGCACAGATAGAAGCTGAGATATCCGATATGAGCGACGAGGACAAGGCGATGTTCCTTTCCGACCTTAATCTGGAGTCCTCCGGACTTGCACGTATAATCAAAACAGGTTATCGTCTGCTTGGACTTATCTCTTATCTGACCGCAGGTCCGCAGGAGGTACGTGCATGGACTATCACCAATGGTACCAAGGCACCTCAGGCGGCAGGTAAGATACACACCGACTTTGAAAAGGGCTTTATCCGTGCTGAAATAGTCGCTTTTGACGACCTGGTTGCCTGCGGAGGTATGACGGCTGCCAAGGAAAAGGGACTTGTAAGGCTTGAGGGTAAGGAATATGTCATGAAGGACGGAGATGTGACACTGTTCCGTTTCAACGTATAATTACAAGTATAATAAAGGCTGTGGTTCCATGAATAAGATCATTCGGGGAAGCAACACAAATAATAAAAAGGTAGTCGGATTGTTCGTCGGACAGGTCATCGTCGGCGTCATGCCCGTACTGCTTCTGATAGCATTTGTTGCTTTCAAGCTGTATAATCATCCCATTGTGGCTGCGATCGTTATCGGGCTTATTCTGTTGTGCCATGTTGCAAGCTCCATACTAAGCCGCAGGTACTGTGTGTTAAGCTCAGGTGTTACGGGCGAGAAAAAGCTATACCGTGCTGTAAAGAAGCTTGGCGGAAACAACATAATCTTCCGCAATCTCCCCGTGCGCTACAAACGTGGAAGATCGGAGCTCGATCTGCTCATAATCAGTCATAAGGGCGTTATCATCGTTGAAGTGAAGAATCATTCGGGAACTATTTCGGGCAGCTGGAAGGCTGATAAATGGATGCAGAAGAAGTTCTATCGTGACGGTAAGAACTCCCAGCAGGAGATGGATAATCCCATAAAACAGATGCGACGTCAACGGGATATCGTAAAAAGCATCCTTAACGCTTCGGGCGAGGACGTGTGGATAGACACTGTGCTTTATTTTTCTGCACCCAATGCGAAGCTGAGGCTGTCACTCAGGGAGAATGACTATGTTTGCTCCAGCGAAGCTGAGCTGAAACACTTCCTTGAGACATATAACTGCGGACATACTCTTTCGATGAGTAAGATGCAGAAGATAGCCGAAATACTGCAGAAAGCATCGGAAGATGCCTGATGCCGCTCACAGATCTGATCCTATACACAAAAAAGGCACCATCAAGCTGGTGCCTTTAATTATTTGTTTCAGCAAAGTTTATCAAGGATAATATCAGTTATCCTGTAAAGCGGAGCCTGTACCTGTACCGCTCCAAGCTTATATGCCTCCATCGGCATACCGTATACAACACAAGTTTCCTTGTCCTGTCCGACAGTAAATGCGCCTGCATTTTTCATTTTAAGCAATCCGTCAGCACCATCACGGCCCATTCCTGTAAAGATAGCACCTATAGCGTTGTCCTTAGCAACTTCTGCCACACTTGTAAACAGAACATCGACCGACGGACAATGCCCTGATACCTTTTCGCCTTTTTTTGACGAAACATAGTATCCACGGCTATCCTTGCACAGTTTGAGCTGATGCTCTCCTGCGCCGATAATGACCAGTCCACGACGCAGCCTGTCACCGTCCTCGGCCTCCTTGACCTCGACCTTACACGAACGGTTCAGCCTTTCAGCATACATCTTCGTAAAACCAGCAGGCATATGCTGAACAACAAGAACAGGCGGCATGTCCTCCGGAAATCCCTTGATTATCTGCTCAAGTGCTTCTGTACCACCTGTGGATGCACCCAAAGCCACAACGGTATCAGTACGTCTGATAACACGTGTGCCCTGAACCATCGGAGCAGCCTGCACCGTCCGCTGGTCAGCATCTTTATCACTGCGATAGTGTATAGGTCTTATCCCCGAGCCACGCAGATCACGGATCTCAGACAGACTCTGTATAGCATTTCCGCCTTTTGTGACCTTTCCTGCCTTTTTGGCATATGCTCTCTTTATCGCCGCACAAAGCGCTTCGGCAAACCGCTGCATATCACTGTTTGTCCTTGCAGCAGGCTTCTCAAAAAACTCCGTTGCACCTGCATCCATGGCACTTTGCTTTTTATCTCCGCACGACGAGATAACTATAGTAGGAATATAATACTGGGGAAGCAGCTTTTTCAGAAAAGCGATTCCATCCATGCGTGGCATTTCTATGTCCAGAGTCATGACGTCCGGCTCATATTTTAATATCATGTCACGCGCTATATAAGCGTCACCTGCAGTGCCGACTACCTCGATCTGCTCATCCTGACGAACATGGCGTGCCAGCACCTCTCTGAACAATATCGAGTCATCCACAACAAGCAACCTGATTCTTTTCATAAGAAGCTCCTGTTATTTCATTGGTCTGCGATATATCGCAGGCTTGATATACTCAAATTTCGTTTCGCCACGGGGGATGCTCTCCGCATGACCGATATAGAAATAGCCACCCGGCTTCACCACATCATAGAAACGATTTACCAATGCGTTTTTGGTAGGCTGATCAAAATATATCATTACATTCCTGCAGAAGATAAGATCGAACGGACGTGCCTTGAATGTGTTGGGCATGTTATCCATAAGATTGAACGGCTTGAATATTATCTCGTTCTTGATCTCCTGACAGATCTCAAACTTATCATCGCTGATCTGCTTGAAGTACTTCTTCTTCCACTCGGGAGAAAGACCCTTCATTCCTTCTGCGTTGTATACTCCCAGCTTTGCCTTGTCCATAACACTGTGCGATATGTCCGTTGCCAGTATCCTTGTATCCCATTTGGATTTTTCACGTCCGAAATACTCGTTCAGCAACATTGCTGTTGTATAGCACTCCTCACCTGATGAGCAGCCTGCGCTCCAGATACGAAGCTCATGATCCTTGGCATTCGCCACCATGTAGGGAAGTATTACCTCTTTAAGATAAGTATAATGCTCAGGCTCGCGCATGAAGAATGTATGGTTTGTGGTAAGCTTGTTCAGTATGGTAGTAACCTCAGCACCCGATGTGTCAGACATGACAGCATCAAGATAGTCATTGTAACTCTTGAAGCCACGCTCCCTCAGCATATTGCCGAGCCTGCCCTGGATAAGCACACGCTTTGCGGACAGATTTATACCATAATTCTTATGCATGAAACCCACAAGTCGTTCAAACTCGCGATCGGTTATCTCCATGTCTTACTCCTCGTCACCAAGCAGTTTTTCAACATCAAGGATCAGCTTCACGACCTCACCGGAACGGATCATGTACTGTATGAAATCATTGGTATTGACCATGCCGATCTCAGGTGTAGCTGAGATATCACCGGAATGTATATCCTCAACGTCCGCAACTCTGTCTACGATTATACCAACAGAAATATCGTCCATGCAGAGAATGATGGTGCATGTCCTGCTGGTATAGGGTATCTCCTCCTTGCCAAAGCGTGTTCTGATGTCAATGATCGGAACTACCTTGGAACGCACATTGATTATACCCTTTATATAGGGGGGAACATGAGGGATCTTCGTGATGTGCTGCATTTCAATGATCTCAACGACATTCTGTATCTCAATACCATAGATCTGGTCGCCAATGTAGAATGTCATTACTTTTCCCAGCACGCTGTTTTCAGTGGCCAGTTTTTTATCACCGGACTGCTGCTTTGCAACAGCCTCCTTAATTACATCATACGTCATATATGTTCATCCTCCCTTTAACCGATAAGTGAGTTAGTATCAATGATAAGCGAAATGCTGCCGTCGCCCATGATCGTACAGCCGGACAGACCCTCGTTCTTGATCTTGTATTTTGCAAGATACTTCGGGAAGGGTTTTACAACGACCTGCTGCTCACCGATAAGCTTATCAGCAAAGATGCACATGCTCTTATTATCTGTTTCTACCAGAAGCAGTATGCCCTCCTCAAGGTCAGTAACATCTGTTTCAATGCCGAACTTTTCATGCATTCTGAGGATAGGATAGCATACACCTCTTATCATGATCATTTCATTGTTGTTCGTATCACGGAGGATCTGGCTTGCCTCTGCCTTGAAGCTTTCCTTGATAGTAGAGATCGGAACTGTGAATACCAGGTCACCACATGTAACCTCCATACCATCAATGATCGCAAGAGTCAGCGGGATCTTGATGATAAAGGCTGTTCCTACGCCCTTCTTACTATCGACCACGATAGTACCGCCGCATTTCTCAACATTAGCCTTTACAACGTCCATTCCGACACCACGGCCCGAGAACTCTGTAACCTGCTCGTTGGTAGAGAAACCGGGGAGAAGGATAAGATTCTGTATCTCCTTCTCTGTATATTCACTTTCAGGCTTTGTAAGTATGCCCTGACGTCTTGCCTTTGCAAGGATCTTCTCGGGATCGATACCTGCACCGTCATCCTGCACCGTAATGATTACCTCACCGGATGCATTCTGTGCCGACAGCTTCAGCGTTCCCTTTTCAGGCTTGCCTGCGTTGATCCTGTCCTTAACATCGTCCTCAATACCGTGATCCATACAATTTCTTACAAGGTGCATGAGCGGATCCTGTAAGCTGTCAACGATGGACTTGTCAACCTCTGTTTCTTCACCCTCGATGATGAAGTCAACTTCCTTGCCGAGCTTCTTTCTCATGTCACGAACGATACGGTTCATCTTCTGGAATACACCTGCAAGAGGTACCATTCGGATAGACATTACTGTATCCTGAAGCTCACTTGTGAGCTTCCTCAGCTGTCTTGCAGCCTTGTTGAAGCTCTCAAGCTCCAGACCCTCAAGGTCAGGATTGGATATTACCATGGATTCTGTGGTAATGATCTCACCAACGATATCATGCAGTGCGTCCAGCTTTGCAAGGTTTACGCTTATGAGATTCTGCTTCTGCATACCGCTTGCAGCCTGAGCCTTTTCAACCGCAGCCTGAGCCTTTTCAACCGCTGTAGGCTCCTTGACCTCAGCAGCAGGCGCAACAGGTGCCGAAGCCGCAGCAGGAGCAGCCTGTACAACGCTCTCAGCCTTAGGCTCGGGAGGAAGCTCAGCAGCAGGTGCCTCGGAAGAAGCAGGCGCAGCAGCCGAAACGACTTCATAGGACTGAACGTTAAGTGCGCTTTCTATCTGCTTCAGAACGAAATCAACATTGTCGATAGGCTTGAACTTGATAAGGAAGCCATTCTCAATGATATACTTTGATGTATCGGGATTCGTTTCTACATCGGAAGGCGTAAACTCAAGGAAAGAGCACTCCTCCCTGATAGTGTTGATAAGCAGGAATGCACGCAGATTCTCCATCTGACAGCCATCCTCAAAGAATACCTTGACGGTAGTAGAGCCATCATTCTGTTCGGCAGCAGCGGGTGCTTCAGCAACAGCAGCTGCAGGAACAGCCTCGTCAGCGCTTGCCTCTCCGAGAAGGATATCCCTGCCTTTAAGCAGCTTGTTGATAAGGTCGGTAAAGTCCATAAGCTCATACTCGCCGCCCTCATTATTCTGGATAGCCTCTATCTGAGCCTTGTAAGAGTCAGATACCTGGAATACCAGATCATAAACGAAGCTTACGTCTGTGATAACATCAGGATTCTCTCTGATGACAAAGAACATATCCTCTGCCTTATGCGCAAGCACCGAGAGATTTTCAAATCCCATCATTGCCGACGAACCTTTGATCGTATGCATAATGCGGAAAATCTCCTTGATATCCTCGCTATCAAAAACGTTTGCCTGCTCCGTTCTCAGGAGGATCTCGTCAAGCTGTTCAAGAAGTGAGTTGGTTTCATAGAAGTACATATCAAGCATTGCTTCCATGCCGGGTTCGATTCTTGCCATAATAACATTCCTTTCCGATGTGCATTGCTGCACAAATTACATTTATTTGTTTGCGCGCAGAGTGATCTCCACACTGCAATGATTTATAGACGCCGGAGATTATATTTCAGCGGATGGACCGCTCAAAACCTATATAAGCTTTCTGGATCGAAAATATTAGAGTAAAAAATTTTTTTAAAAACCCTTTATTATTCTGCTCTTTTGTGCTACAATAATAAACAGATACTAACAGAGGGGTGAAAAAAATGGCACAAATACCTCAGATCAATAACCCGATCACCGCAAAAAACTACAACTACAGCTCCCGTCCTATGGACGAAAATACCGAGCCTTTCGACATAGTCAGTCTGACCGGCGTAGGCGGTGCAGGCGGCTCTTCTGACGGCGGTGCACGAGCAAAGCTTGAAATGGGCAATCGTGAACTTATTCCGCTTTCGGTACAGATCGCAAAGGATCCGACTCTCGCTGTAGAGACCCTTAAGGATCTGCTGAACGTTGAGGTGCTCAATCAGGCTCTGATAACAGGTCATACAGAGCTTTACGGAAAGCTTGAAGACCTTGCAAGAGATCTGTATGTAACACCTGAGCAGCTCGTTCAGGAGATACAGAATCAGGAACAGCAGAACACAATGTTCAGCGGTCACGAATTTTACGATGTCTTAAGAGATGTGGCAAAGACCACGACCGATCCCTCTACAAAGGAGATAATCGGAAACCTCCTGAAGTCGATAAACTTCGCACAGAACAAAGGCGAGATACTCGGTGCCCTGAAAGCGAACATGAAGTTCCTGTCGGATTACTTCTCGCCGAATGAAAAGCTCTCCACAAAGCTTATGAACCTTTCTCAGCAGTGGGGTGCCGATGATGCGGAAAAATACTTCGATTATCTCAAGACAGAAACGCTTGCGATACTGAAGGATGTAAGCGGAAGCCTTCTCAACGATGATAAGACCCAGATGCTTATACCGCTGATAACACATAATCTTTCACGCTATAACAACAGTCCCTACATGTGCAAGGAGTATTTCAACCTGCTGCTGTCACAGATATCCTCAGGCACACTCAGAGAATCGCTCAGGAACTCGTTCAACAGACTTTATACAGCGCTGTTTACAAAACAGGATATGAGATCTCCCGCAGCCCCTGATACATCTCAGCCTGCAGCTTCCCGGACCGAAAATATGGTACAGGAAAACGCACATACAAGTGCAGCACAGAGTGATCCGGACGAAACAAATAGTCCTTTAGATAATTATACTACAAATCTTCTGCAAAATCAACCTCTTACAGGCAATTTAAACAACAAAAATTCAAATTTATTAGGGGTTGAAGATGATATTCAGCAGTTTGTAGAAACTGCTGACGCAGAATTTGGTGAAAATGACCAAGCCGATGTGGACGATAACCTGACAGGATACCGAAAATTCCTGTTTGAGAGCATGAGTGAGAAGAGTTTTTCGCCGCTGCTTAGGCAAAGCGGGTACAACATTGAAAAGATACTGGCCGCATACAGCCGAGGAAAGACCACAGGCATGCAGACTCTTGACGAGCTTGTGAAAGGACTTTTCGTACACGACGAAACAGGCGAACAGTATGCAGAGTTTGCAAAGGACTTTTCAAAAATACACACTGTACAGGAAGCGATCGATAAACTGAATGAAATGTTAAGGGCAATGCCTGATATCCCTGTCAGAGAAAGGCTTTACGGAGCATTTGTAGATGTTATCGAACAGATGGCACTGCGAAACGAGCTGCCACAGCACGGAATACGTCCGCCTGTAAGCTCGACCCTTGACTGTCTTACCGAGTTTATTTCGGAAAACATCAATCATCCTGCTCTTAAATCTCTTGACAGCTTCAATGCAACGAACCTGCTTCAGAGCCTGCTGAATGCGCCCGGCGTATTCACACCGCTTGCACACTATATCCTTCCGCTTGACGTTATGGGCACAAAGGCTTTTGGTGAGCTTTGGGTGGACAACGATGAGAACAATCCCAACAACACTCCTGGCACCCAGAGAAACTATCACCTTTTCCTGACATTCGATGTGGAGAGCATCGGCAGATTTGAGCTTGACGTATACGCTCTCGGCGAGGATGTAAATCTTGCGCTGCTGTATCCGCCGAGATTTGAAAAGCAGATAGACCCTATGAAGGACCGCATAAACAAGATCATCAGAAACATCGGATATAATGCACGGACCTTTGAAACTGCACCACTGAAAGCACCGCATAATCTTACCGAGATATTCCCGAAGATACTTGACAAGCGAACAACGCTCAACACAAGAGTTTAAAGAAAGGAGCGATCAGTATGCCAAAACCACAGCATCCAAAGCCACCCGCAAATAACAAGCGCATTTACGGACAGAATGCAGCAGTGGCACTGAAGTACAATCCCGATATGAACTATGCTCCTGTAGTCGTTGCATCAGGACTCGGCGAGCTTGCACAGCGCATCGTAAATATCGCAGATGAATCAGGCGTCCCGATATACCGTGACGACAGTGTCGCAGCGCTCCTTGTAATGCTGAATGCGGGAGAAACCATCCCAAAGGAACTGTATCAGATCGTGGCTTCTATCTATGCCGAGGTGGTATATACCGCCAACGATATGCGTAAAAAATAACGTGTATCATCTGATGTGCAGGGTAAAAAATAAATACAGACCGCTGTGAATGGTCACGGCGGTCTTTTCTTATCTGTAATTTTTTCGAGAAAGGATAATGTATTATGTATACTCAGCCTTCACCCGAAACTGTAAGACGTATAAACAACAGGCTCGCAGGAATAACCTCCATGAAGTCCTCCGATACTGACCCTCAGGGCATGTACACGGGAGTACCCGAGGACCCTTATGAAAAGCCTGTACAGGACGCAGATGACCTGTAGCCCATAGCCGAAACATCCTGAGATCTATGATCTCAGGATGTAGTATCGTATAATTCATATATCAGGTCTGAACGCAATGTCCTTTACTATCTCCGACGCAATGATAAGACCTGCTGCGCCGGGCACGAATACAGCGCTTGCGGGAATATTCCGTCCGTGAGTATCTCCGTCCGCACCTCGTGCCTTTATCGGCTCTTCCTTTGAATACACCACTTTCAGCTTTTTTACACCACGCTTTTTCAGCTCCTGCCGCATCACACGTGCAAGAGGACAGACAGAGGTCTTATAGATATCAGAAACCTCCAGCATAGCAGGGGAGAGCTTGTTTCCTGTGCCCATGCTGCTTATGACGGGCGTGCCCTCACGCTGAGCCTTCATGACAAGCTCGATCTTTGCAGTGACCGTATCCACCGCATCGGCTATATAATCATATGACGAAAAATCAAAGCTGTCCGAGTTATCGGGCATGAAAAAACAATCATGCACCGTGACCTCACATTCGGGGGATATCTGTAGTATGCGCTGCTTCATCGCTTCTGCCTTAGGACTACCGACCGTATCCGACAACGCTTCCAGCTGACGATTAAGATTCGTTATATCGACCTCATCACTGTCGATAAGATCAATGTGTCCTACGCCGCTGCGGGCAAGTCCCTCCGCAATGTAGCTTCCGACGCCGCCCACTCCGAATACCGCAACACGTGCATTTTTCAGCCGCAGCATGGCATCATCACCGATAAGCCTTTGCGTGCGTGAAAATCTCTCATCCATGTTACTCCTCCGATTTTGCAGGATTTACATGATATCTGTCTGCGTGCACACCGTCAATGGCATTGATAAAATCTGTGAACCTTGCAAAACCGTAGTTCTTGAAGTCAAATCCCTCAAAATTCTTTCTAAGCTCTATTCCCAGTGCACGCACGCTGCGCTTTCCGTCGCTGTTTGCAAATTCGATGACAAACTGCTCGATCTTTTCCGTCTGCTCCGCAAAGCTTTCATCGATATACAGCTTATTGTTCCTGATAACGATACCGTTTATCTCACCTGCGAGCTTCCTCATAGAGGTGTAGCCCATCTCCTTGAGGAAAGCCTTTCCGTATTTTTCAGCCAGTACCTTTCCAAGCGCAGATAAACCGCCGCCGTTTTCCGCAGTTGCAACGAAATTCAGTACGTCACGGCGCACCATGTTCATGTCGGGCTTCTGCTCCGGCTCTACAGTGACTTCTACGACCTGCTCTTCCTTTTCGGGAGCTTCTGTTTTCTCCTGCTCTGTAATCTCCTCGGTCTTGTCCTCCACAATAGCAGGATATATCCTGTTCTTCTTTACATAGACTCCGCTCATTGCCGCAAGCATCGACCTGTAATCTGCAAATCCGAGATCTGCACAGTATGTCTTGCCAAAACGATTCATAAGCTCGTTATTAAGCTGACCGATATTTCCGCCCTCGGGTGCGTTTTTGTCCGCATATGCTCTTACTGCCTCGGTCGCCTTGTCAGTGGTTATCTCCTCATGAGTGATCTCCGGCTCGTCAGATCTCAGATAGATTATATTGCTGTCCACAATGACCGTGTCCACTGTATCGAGAGCAGTGCGGAAATCAGTAAATCCGATCTGACGGAAATAATCCTTTCCGAACTTTCCGATAAGATAATTATTGAGCTGACCAACATTTCCGCCCTTTGGACTGTTGGAGCGTGCATAGCCCTCCGCTTCCTCGGCGAAAATCTGTGCCGTGATGCCTTCTGCTTCAGCCTGCTGTGCGGAAGGAGTAATATCCGTACCCTTCCTGCAGAACTCGGAATGCTTGTCGATAAACTTCGCAAAGCGCTTTGAACCAAAACGGGAATAATCCACCTTGCCGAATCTTGACGTAATATAGCTCTCTATCTTCATCATATTGTCAGGCTGCGGAGCATTCTCTTCAAAGTATCTGCCGATAGCCGCAACGATGTCTTCCTCGGACACCTCTCCCGACTTCTTTTCAGGCTTAGGCTCCTCTGCCTTTTTCTTTTTGAGGGACACGAACGTGTTGCTTCTTCTGAGCTCCTTGAAGCTGTCGATAAATGCCGAAAAGCGCTTATAGCCAAGCTCGCTGAAATTGATCTTTCCGAATTTGAGCGTAAGCATGTCGTTCAGCTTTATGAACGTGATACGCTCACCCTCGTTTTCCTGCATATACTCCATCACAGCCCTGCGCACCTCAGTTTCATCGACGGTGCTTTCGGCTATACTTGTCTGTGTAAGATAGCAGAAATGATGGCAGCTTGCCGTAAATGCAAGCGGAGTTTTCGGCTCGCCTATACCGATAACGAGCTTTCCTGCCTCACGCAGACGTATCGCAAGACGTGTGAAATCACTGTCGCTGGTCACCAGCACAAAGCCATCAACATTACCCGTATAAAGAATATCCATCGCATCGATTATCATAGACAGATCAGTCGCATTCTTTTCCGTCACATATACGCTCTGGTGTACAGGCATTATAGAATAATTTATGGCAGGAGTGCTCCATCCGCTTCCGCCCATCTCCCAGTCGCCGTAGACCCTTTTGTAGGTAGGCGTGCCGTACTTTTCGACTTCCTGCATGATAAACTGAGCATGTTTTGCCGACACATTATCGCTGTCGATCAGCACAGCAAGTTTTTTCTTCTCAAACATGATAACCTCTCATAAATAATCGTTAAATAGCAACCGGTATCTTTTCGTCAAACTCGTGGTATTTGTAATCCACCGCAGTAAAGCTGTTCTTTGTAAAGCTATAGAAATCCGTGATATCCTCTACCTCCATTTTCGGAGCAGGAAGCGGCTCTTTTTCAATAAGGCGCTTTACGATATCAACATGGCGGTCGTAGATATGTGCATCCGCAATAACATGTACAAGCTCGCCCGGGATAAGTCCGCTTGCCTTTGCAAACATCGTGAGCAGCGCCGCATACTGACACACATTCCAGTTGTTTGCGGTAAGCATATCCTGACTGCGCTGGTTCAATACAGCGTTCAGTTTTCCTCCCGAAACATTGTATGTCATGGAGTACGCACAGGGCGCAAGCGCCATATCATGCAGCTCAGAATGATTGTACATGTTTGTCATTATCCGTCGACTTGCAGGATCGTTTTTCAGATCATACAACACCTTATCCACCTGATCAAAATCACCCTGTTTATAGTGGTGCTTTACGCTCATCTGATATCCGTAAGCCTTGCCTATGGTACCGTTTTCATCTGCCCACGCATCCCAGATATGAGTAGAAAGGTCGGCGACCTGATTGGATTTCTTCTGATATATCCACAGTATCTCTTCTATAGCAGAACGATAGAACACCCTGCGCAGAGTCATTATAGGAAACTCCTCCTGAAGATCATATCTGTTCACTATGCAGAACTTCTTTATTGTGTGTGCAGGAGTGCCGTCCTCCCATCTGGGACGTATATCCAAGCCCTCATCGCTTATTCCGTTTTTCAGAATATCCCGACAATTCTGTATAAACAACTCGTCAGCCCGACTCATTCTTACCCTCCATCTATAAAACAAGGGGACGGATATTTTCTCCGCCCCCACATAATTTCTCATTTATATGCAGTATGCGTTTGCATGCCGATCAGATCTTGCTGAATATCGACGATGTGGTAAAGTCGATCTCCTCAAACTTCACCTGCTGGAACATGGACAGACCGCTTGTTTCGCACATGCTGTATATCTTTATATTGTTGCCCTCTGCATATGCAAGAACACGCTCCATAATCTGCTTTGCCTTTTCAGGGAAGCCTGCAACTCCGCCATCTGCGACCTTTCTTGCGATACCGTCGCCGTCGATGTCATGATCATATACTCCGTCAAAGCCATAAATGTATATCTCGCTGAAGCCCATGTATATCGCAAGCTGTATCATCTGATACATAGGACTGATAACAGCTGTTTCGTACATGCTGAGTACTGCGTCAAAGGTGGGCAGACCATCTATCAGACCCTTGCCGAGAGGATTCAGATATGTAGGCTTTTTCTTGAACTTATCCTCAAATACCTTTACACTTCCGTCAACGAAGCACTCCATACCCTCTATGTACTTGCCGTTTCCGAGATATGCGGACGGGTCTGTAAGCAGATAGTACGCAGGACGCTGCGGAGTTCTGGAGAAGAACTCGCAGAAATTATCATGTGCAAAGGTACGCTCGTTCATCAGCACATTAAGCTCGTCGAGCTTTGCAGCTTTATTGCCAAGTATAAAGCAGCGCTGACCCTTCATCTTGTTCTTGTAGGACGCAAGCTGCTGTGCAGTGCCTGCTTCAAGACCGCTGTAGCGCTTTGCATCGCCAGCAAGAGCACCTGCTGCCTTCTTGACAGCCATATTCAGTCCAAGACCTGTAGGCATGTTCATCTCGCAGAAATCACGATCGGTGTAGCCGCATACAGCCTTAAGTGCGGCAGCGATACCAGAAGATGTACCAATGATCTTATCCATAGCAGCAAGCTGGATCTCCACATCAGGGTAAGGAGCAAGGATAAGCACGTAGAAAGAAGAAGCCTTTCCGTTAAGCTCGTCAATAAATCTTACGGAGCCGTCATCAACAGCCTCGCTCTCTCTGATGCATAATCTGAATGCGATCTCAGGTACACGGACGCTTTTCGCACGCAGCTGAGATATTGTGGACATAAGTACGCTGTAATCCTCATCACCGCCGATGATGACCAGCTTTCTCTGACCAATGATCTCGATATTCTTTATGAGGTAGTTCTTATATGCCGCCGCTTTGCCGTGCTGCAGCTTGGCATCATGTGAATATGTTGTATAATCCATAGTTTTATCCCCCAATCTGTATTTTATACCGAAAGCCGCAGATCAGCCTTCGTCTTACTTACGGGATCACTCCTCGCTCAGCATGAACATGTTGTAGATCACCTTGATAGCCTTTTCAAAATCGGAGCTTTCAATACCAACGATAATATTCAGCTCACTGGAGCCCTGGTCGATCATACGGATATTGATGTTTGCATGAGAAAGTGCAGCGAACACTCTTGTAGCTGTACCCTTTACAGAGCGCATACCACGTCCAACGACAGCTATGAGCGCAAGACCGTCGATTATCTCGAAGTGGTCAGGCTTGATGACCTCTTTAAGGCGCTGTGCGAGCTTCTCACGCTGTCCCTCAAGCTCGTGAGAGTTTACGATAACACTGATCGTGTCGATACCTGTGGGCATGTGCTCGGGGAAGATACCGTGATTCTCCAGTACCTGGAGAAGTCTGCGCATAAAGCCCTTGTGGTTGTTCATTCTGTCCTTTTCAATGGAGATTACAGAGAAATCCTTCTTGCCTGCGATACCTGTGATAACGTGCTCGGCAGCTGGATTCTGCTCGGAGGGCACGATAAGTGTTCCTGCGTCCTCGGGAGCATTTGTGTTCTTGATATTGATCGGGATGTTAGCGCTTCTTACGGGGAAAACAGCGTCCTCGTGAAGTACGCTTGCGCCCATGTAGGAAAGCTCACGCAGCTCACTGTAGGTGATGATGTTAATTCCTGCGGGGTTCTCAACTATTCTGGGGTCTGCTACCAGCATACCGCTTACATCTGTCCAGTTCTCGTACAGGGAAGCGCCTGCCGCCTTTGCAACAACAGAGCCTGTAAAGTCAGAGCCGCCACGGGAGAATGTCTTTATAGTTCCATCGGGCATAGCGCCGTAGAAGCCCGGAATAACAGCCTTATCGGTCTTGTCCAGCATAGCGCCGAGGCATGCATTTGTAATGTCATCGTCAAAGCTGCCCTTGTTTGTGAAGAAGATAGCCTTCGCAGCATCAATGAAATCAAAGCCGAGGAAGTTTGCAAGGATGATACCGTTGAGGTACTCACCACGGCTTGCCGCATACTCTCTGCCTGCCGCAGCCTTGAAGTTCACACCGATCTTCTCATACTCCTCATTGAGGTCCAGTGTAAGACCAAGGTCGGAAATGATGCCGTTAAAGCGCTCCTTGATGGGCGCAAAGGACTTTGCAAAATCCTCGCCTGCGGTAACTGCGTCATAGCAGGTATACAGCATATCTGTTACCTTGATGTCGTCGGAAAAGCGCTTGCCTGGAGCGGAGGGCACCACGTAGCAGCGCTCGGGATCCGCATTGATGATAGCCGCAACCTTGCGGAACTGATTAGCGTCGGCGAGAGAGCTTCCGCCGAATTTTACAACTTTGCTCATAATAATTGACCCTTTCATAACTAGTATATATTGTATATATTTTTCGGCAGGGTTTTGCCCTACACATTTCTTTACATATATATTCTATCATACCACATTTCTTTCCGAAATGCAATAGCTATGGCAAAATTATTCATTTTCGGGCAATAGAAACGCCCCCTCAGGTATTCCCGAGGGGGCGCGTATCAACTAGTCAGCATCAAGCTGCCTTGCCATCGTTAAGCGGCGTCAGATAACCCGTAAGGATTAGCCGAGGAGCTGGAGGATGGACTGGGGCTGCTGATTTGCCTGAGCGAGCATGGACTGAGCAGCCTGCTGCAGGATGTTGAACTTGGTGTAGTTCATCATCTCAGAAGCCATATCTGTGTCACGGATTGTGGACTCAGCCTCTGTCATGTTCTCAGTTGTTACTGTGATATTCTCGATCTTGTGCTCGAGACGGTTCTGGATGGAACCGAATGTAGCTCTAACCATGGATACCTTGTTGATAGCGTTATCGATCTTGTCGATAGCGTAGTTAGCATCATCCTGTGTAGCCAGGGAGAGCTGATCTGTAGCCAGACCGCGTGCGGAAACGTCGAGGTCAGCTTCGAGCTCGCCGATACCGTTGGAGTTGTAGGAGAAGTTAAAGTCAACAGCGTCCTTGGAACGTGCGCCAACCTGCAGTGTGATGCTGTCAGCGTATGTGAGGTTTGCAGCAGCTGCATCGTAAGCGTTAGGCTTGGAAACGCCCTCGCCCATCTCGAGCTTACCAACTTCGCCTGTTACAGCATTAGAAACTGTAGCGGACTTGCCATCAGCAGAAGCTGTAAGAGTGTACTCTGTAACAGTCTTTATGTTATCACCGGGTGTAACTGTAGGTACGAAGCCGTGAGTATCCTTTGTTACCTCAGCGCCCTCTTCATCATAAAGCTTCTTTGTAGCCTGATCGATTGTGTACTTCTTACCGTTGATTGTGATCTCTGTATCGTCAGCACCGATCTTGTAAAGCTCTGTTACTGTGATCTTCTTGCCGTCAACAAACTTACCGTCCTTAACGATTGCAGCGTCAAATGCTACTGTAGAGCCGTCGCCGTCAGGGTTACCACCGTCAGAGATAGCACCAGCCTTAACCTCTACCTTAAGACCATTAACGTTGATATTACCGTTACCAGCAGAGTCTAATACGCCTCTGATGTTCTCGGAGTATACGATGGAAGCATTAGCATCGCCGTCAACACCTTCAAGAGTGATCTTGTCGGATACAACATTTGTGTTGTTAGCTACGGAACCGTCGGACATTACGCCGCCGTTAAGAGCAACTACACCGTTGAAGTCTGTATCAGCGATAGCGTTCAGCTCGTCGTTGAGCTGATCGAACTCGAGCTGGATAGCGTCACGGTCAACGTCATCCTGGTATGTACCGTTAGCGGACTCAGCAGCGAGCTCCTTCATTCTCTGAAGGATGGAGTGGGATTCCTGAAGAGCACCCTCATAAGTCTGGATCATGGAGATACCATCCTGAGCGTTTCTCTTAGCCTGGTTAAGACCACGGATCTGGGATCTCATCTTCTCAGAGATTGCGAGACCAGCAGCGTCATCACCAGCGCGGTTGATTCTGTAACCGGAAGAGAGCTTCTCGGAAGCCTTCTTAAGACCTGCAACGTTAGCGTTCAGTCTGTTGTAAGAGTTAAGAGCATTTAAGTTATGCTGTACTACCATTCCTGCCATAATAATTTCCTCCTTGAATTTCGCACCCCATTTATGGAATTCCTTTCCGTCGGGGTGAGTTTAAAGTAATAGATTTCGTTGTCCCGTCTGCCTGCCGTCTTTCCTATGTACACTTGGTCCGACCTGCCGTTTCAGGGACCTTAGCTTAAAAGCTTTTTGCTTTTCAGCTATCACGTATATTATATCGGCGGTTTTTCCATAAACTTTAGCGTTTTTTTTAATTTTTTTGAGTTTTTTTATTTATATTTTTCCTGTTTCCTGAAAAACGGCTTTGTTATGCGATAAAACAGAAATGCCGCATATTATATGCGGCATTATAATATTTATTTTACCATTAAGGCTATGTATGCGGGAGTATTCCATTTATGCTCTTTAAGATAGGTAATGGTATCGTTCATAGATTGTATATTGTTGGCGAGCTTTCTTGCGAAGGCAGCCTGATATTCAATAAATTCCTTTACTATCTCCTCATTATCCTTACATACATATCCCACCGCAGCCGCAGACAGATTTACTGCTGCCACAACAAAAGAGAAATATAAATAATGATCGTATAGCGTTTTCTTTTCAGAATTATAGGAAAATGAAAAATAATCGACAAAATAATTGAGTATCAGGTTTTTCAGAACATAAGGCTTATCCTTATATGCTTCATTGAACCTTTTCATACCTGCTGCACATTTATCTATATCAGGCTTTCCATCTGTACGCAGCACTTTAAACATATCATGTCCGTAAAGTTTGTTAAGTATCTCATTCACCACGCCCAGACTGAATATATAATTCTTCTCCATTTTATTTATGGATTCGATCTGTGCTTTATTATTCATCTGCGGTCTTAGCTTATTTAAAGCTTCGGGAATAACGTCAGCTTTTCCGTTTTCCGCAAGCTCACTTATCTTTTTTGCGGCAAGTGCACCGAGTACTATAGACGTGGATATTTCACGGTCTTTTGCTGACAGTATCTCGTAAAAGAAATCGAAAATTTCATTCAGATTTTGGAGTTCAGGATGATTTATATAGTCTTTTTTATAGATAACCTTTGATTCTACATTTTTAACTTTGACCTCCTTCATCACCATATCCATGCTGTCCTCTTCATCGCATATCAGTTTTAACGCTGCATAACAGGATGAACTGCATAATCTGGTAAATATATTTTTACATTTAGTTACATTTCTCGGATAATTTGAGCATACCATGGAGAGATATTCTTCGCCAAGCTCTTTCTGTATACTGCAAAGGTTTTCATCATTGAGAAACGGACATCTTTTTGTTTCCGGATGCAGAACTATCTGATAATTCTTTTCATCAACAGGTACAAAAAAATAATTGATCTTGAATCTAAGGTCATTTGAACATTCTGCATTTTGAAGCTTTTCCACTTCTTCTTTTTTCCAATTTATCGCCCAATCAGCACAGCAGGTTTCGGGACATGCTCCGCCTATACATCTGAATTTATCAAAATACTTAGGCTGTTTATAAAAATAACCGCTCATATTAATATCCTTTCCGATAAGTTTCGATATGTTTTTTTCTATTATATCACTTTCATATTTATAATGCAATAAAGGGAAAGCATTTTTTTGCTTTCCCCTTGAATTATTTTTCCGAGCCTTCCAGAAAGTACGAAGCCTCCATATCTGCCACCGACAGCGCAAAGGCGAGAGGAAACATTTCCAGTGCCTTTCCGACGGAGTTTTTGTCCTCTGTACCCGAAAATCCCATATGCCAGCGGATAGCCATAGCTTCCTCACGGGACAGCCGCATAAAACCACTCACCATATAGACCGATTTCTCACCGTGACCGTAGGGGAGAGTATCGTGTATCTCATAATAAGGTACCTTTTCCCACTGACCTGTCTTTTCGTTCTTTGCATTACGCCAGCTGGTGCGATAGAAATTCACCTTGCACACGTCATGCAGCAGCGCAACTATTGCGATGCTTTCAGCGCTTGCGGTAAGTCCGTACTGCTCCTTTACACGGGCACGCTCCATATAAGCGCACATGCACTCGTATACGTTCAGCGAATGGCGGAGAAGTCCGCCCTCAAATGCGTTGTGATATCTGGTGCTCGCAGGAGCTGTGAAGAAATCGCTCTTGTTCTCCAGAAAATCCAGCAGCTTATCCGCACCGTCACGCTTTATGTTCTCATTATATATCTGTATAAAAAGTTCCTTGTCTGTCATATCATCACCCGTAGAATTTTGTCTGCTGTCTTTCAAGACATCTTTCCTCTATATTAAATGTATATTCGTATCTGATAACGGAAAATACACCTCTGTCATCGGATGCAACTATATGCTGCTCCATGACTCCCTTTGACAGCATCTCAAGATGCGTGCCGTAAGGCGCAGTTTCTACGCCGTTTTCATAAACAGGTACCTCGGTGAGCTTTCCGTCGAATATTGCAAAAAATCTTGCATACTGGGGAGTTTCGCCCTCGTCTATTATATGGAAGTCAAGCTGGATAAGATCGGGGTGATCGTCTGCGGCATAGTGTCGCTTGTTCGAGATAAGCTCGCACCCGTATGAAAGTCCGTCCTTTACGCTCTCCAGTATCAGGAATCTGTCATCACGAGGAACGTTTATCTTCATGGAATCTATCATCTCTCCGTCCTTTTGCAGATCAAGGCGGAAATCACCGTAGATATCCCCGAAAATATATGTGGTCTCATTATTTATCTGAGCTTCATCGCCGAGCTTCACTCCCGAAATATCTACCGTGTAGTACTCTCCGTCGGAGTACACATTCATTATAGTATAGGACAGACGATCTCCGTCAACTCTCGGGGATTGTATGGCGGCAGGTATGACCTCGTCAGGCTCAGGCTCCACATACGATGTGACGGGAGTTGTTTCGGACGTCGTGGTAGTTGCAGCCGAAGCAGTCGTTTTTACGGTGGTCGTAGTATCTGTTGCCGCAGTCGATGTCACGGTTTCAGGTAAAGAGCTTGTTTCCTTGTCCGCTGCACAGCCACACATCACTATCGCAGACAGAACCGCAAATAACTTCCTTTTCATTTTATCGCCCCCTTTTATTATTCAATTATATATTAACACACAAAAATAATCAAGCCGAAAATGGGACAATTTTATTACAAAAAAATAGATTATTTTTTAACAATCAACAGTAAAATGTTGATTGTCGGATTTTCCATATTGAATCAACTGATTTTCAACATGTTTTTTCTTTGTTTCAACATCACCCCGAAATCTTATATCCAAGCGATATTTTAACAATTTCAACAGAGTTTTCAACATGATTTTGGCTGTTTTCCTGTTTCAACGTTAAAAACAGACCATAAAAACCTGTTGATAATGAGATGTTGATATATATTTTAACTTTAATATCAGTAATCAATATCAAAATTTCTGATATTTGTTATAAGATCAAGGTCATAGTTTTATTTTACAATTAGTATATTTTTTGATCTAACAGGATATAAACATTGTTTTTAACATCTGCTCAATATTTTCTGTTAAATCAATATTATTTGAATATTTGATAAAACTGCGGTTTTTTTAACATTTTCAACTGACTTTTCAACATGAAACAGATTTTTTTAACCGTTATACGCATAGTTTTTATCAATTTCACGTTTAAAAGTTAAAAATCAGTTGAAATCAAGTATAAATTATAAATTGATTCCAATATTGATGTTGAAAAGCAGAA
>JAGAKC010000086.1 GCA_017848155.1 Oscillospiraceae bacterium
ACCACCTCGCCGTAGATAGTGGACGGACCGATCTAAGAAATGTTCAGCTTTGAGCCCTGTGCGATAAGCGTAGAGCCGCCGACATGATCGAGAGTGCGTGCAAGTGAGTAGCCTGCGCTGTCAAGTCTGTCAGCGACAAGGTTATCGGGGACGGAAGCCGCATCGTAGCCGTCGATAAGCTCGTTTACGTACTTCTCACGGTTGACGAGGATAGTGCGGTAAACGGTGGTGCTCTCGCTCATATCGCCGCCCTTGCTGCGGTCATAATCACCGACCTTTACCTCGTCATCACGGACGGGCACCTTTACTGCGCCTGCAACGGGGTCGCCCTCATAGTCGTTGTTGAAGATGACGCCGTCCTTAAGGATATTCTCGGCTCTCATCTTAGCGAGAACCAGATCGGAATAGCGTACCTGTGCTTCATGTGCCATAATCAATTACCTCCTGTTTTCAGCAGCTGCGGATTCTTCTCATAGAAGCGTTTCTCCACGCCGCTCATGTTGTCAGCTCCGCCCGTGGACGGAACTCCTGTTGTGATCTTTGCCTTCGGAGCTGCACCCGATGCCGTGAACTGCGGATACTTTTTCAGCACCTCGTCTATCGCCTTGTCAAGAGGGACATCGTCGCTTACCCTGCCCTTTGCGAGTGCGATGACGTCGTCGGCAGCCTCGGCGCTCACGCCCTTGGACATAGCTGCGAGCTTTGCTTCAAGGTCAGCCGCACGGAGTTCGGCGGCGGTCTGCTTGTCCTGCGCAGCCTTCAGCTCGTCAGCATGGCGCTGCTCGTCTGTTTTCTGCTCGTCCTGCCACCTGCGGAATGCGGCAAGCTCCTCCTTTGTAGGCTGACCCTTAGCCGCACGTTCAAGGCGCTGCTTTACGATGTCGTCAAGCTCCTTCTGGGTAAAGGTCTTTTCGGCCTGCTTATCCTGCGGTTCTGCAGGAGCGTTAGATTTAGGATCACTTGCAGGCAGCTTCTGCCCTCCGCCACTTGTAGCTGTGGTCTGCTCCGTGATTTCCTGATTTACATTCTGTTCGTCTGCCATAGTGATTACCTCCATAAAGTTGAGTGTGACTGTTACCGTGCGGCTTTTTTGTCATCAGCACGTTTCGGACAATAAAAAAGCACCCTGAATAGAGTGCAGTTTGGTGGGAACAACAGGGATCGAACCTGCGACACGCGGATTAAAGATCCGCTGCTCTGCCAACTGAGCTATGTTCCCACAGATGCAGGCACATCCGCGCCTGCAAATGTGAAAGGAGCAATTATGGGCGGACGGTCACAGCTCATGCGCTGATTCCGCCCATAAAAAAAGCGCCTTGCAATTTGTTGCAAAACGCTTGAATAATTAAATTAATCTGTTAGTTCCTCGTACTTAAATCCGCCGTTACATTCAGGCAGCGTTTTCACATCGATCGGACCCCAAATGTAGTCATTTGGTATGCCCTCCGGGAAAGCAGCACATTTCAGCGGCTCACTGACCGAATCACATTCATAACAATGCTTGCAGCAAGGACAATCTGATATAACAACCGACATTACTTTTTCCACCTTTCTATGTATTTATCGAGCAAAGCCTGTGCATCATCGCTTATTGGCAATCCGCATCGCTTTGCAGCAAAAGCTTCTGCAATATGCTCCGCACCATCCAAAGATGCATCAGCATATCTTGATATTCCAAGCACTTCACACTTTGCGACTACTTTGTTTTCAAGCAAATACCCCGAAAATGTTGAAATCTACTGAAACGTCATTACATGAGCCATTTCATGCGCAATCAGGCCATCAA
>JAGAKC010000087.1 GCA_017848155.1 Oscillospiraceae bacterium
AGTAATTCTCGTAAACGGCAGCCCCCATGAAAAGGGCTGCACATACACAGCGCTCACAGAAGCCGCAAAGGTACTTAACGACAACGGCATCGACACCGAGATATTCTGGGTGGGAAACAAGCCGATAAGCGGCTGCATAGGCTGCGGAGCCTGTGCAAAGGGTCTTGGCAGATGCGTCATCGACAGCGACAGCGTAAACGCATTTGTGGAAAAGGCACGCACCGCTGACGGCTTTATCTTCGGCTCACCTGTACATTACGCTGCGGCAAGCGGTCTTGTCACCGCATTCATGGACAGGGCATTCTATTCGGGCAAGTCCGCATTTATGGGCAAGCCTGCCGCAAATGTAGTAAGCTGCCGCAGGGGCGGTGCTTCCGCTGCATTCGACCAGCTCAACAAATATTTCACGATATGCAGCATGCCTGTTGTATCATCACAGTACTGGAATCAGGTACACGGCTCCACTCCCGAGCAGGTACTGCAGGATGAAGAGGGCATACAGACCGTCCGTGTGCTTGCTAAGAATATGGCATGGCTGCTTAAGTGCATAGAGCTTGGAAAGGAAAACGGTATCACATTCCCCGAGCCTGAAAAGCCGATCAGAACAAATTTTATCAGGTAAATCCATTGACCCCCGATATCATTTCGGGGGGCAGACGCCGTCGAAAAAGTCCCGTTGGGACAAGTTTTCCTCGTCGAAGCTATGTTGGCGGCTTCCATGCCGCCTTTTGGCTTCGACCTTGCGACATCCATGTCGCAGCCGAAACAAAGACGAACTTGTTCGTCTGGCGCACTGCCCGCGTAAGGAATAAGGCGTAGTCGTTTCCAGAGAATAAGGCTGTAGCCGTTTCTTATACAGTTGTGCGGATAGAAGTTATTTTTCCGACGCACATGTCGTCGGAAAAATTTATTATAAACGCCTGCTTCGCAGGCAAATTCATAGTTTTTCGACAAGCTGTGACCCCCGATATCGTTTCGGGGGTCATTTTTCATGATATATCAGTGGAACGAAGCTCCTCTGCTATCTTTGACAGCTTTTTCAGCCTGTGGTTCAGTCCGCTCCTGCTGATAGGCTTTCTGAACTGCTGACAAAGCTCAGACAACGGCATTTCGGGATATTCCACACGAAGCTCCGCCGTTTCACGAAGCTCCTCCGAAAGCCATTCTGCGCCTTTTATGCGGTATATAAGCTCGATATCCTCAACGCTTTTGCCTGCGGCGGCGACCGTTTTGTCAAGGTTTGCACTCTCGCAGTTTACCGACCTGTTGACACGATTGCGGAAATCCTTCATTATCTTGACCTGCATTATCTCCAGCGAATGATTTACGGCGCCGATGTAGGTAAGAAAGTCCTCGATAAGCTCACTCTCTTTTGCATACAGGACAAGGCTGCCGCTATGCATATCAGACCTGCGGCGATTGCGTACAGTTGTTTTGACAGGCATGCCATGCTCGGTTATAAAGCTGTGCAGTGCCTCTGCCCTGCCAGTATCAGGCAGCACTATCTCCAGATGGTATTCCTTGTTAGGGTCAGTGACCGAGCCGCATGTGGCAAACACTCCCCTCAGGAATGCGCCGCTGTGGCTGTCGTTGCCCGAAACCACCGAGTAATTTATACTGTCGTATCCTCCGAAATGCGCCGCCACACGCTCATACCCATCCTTTATCCTGAAGGTGTACAGAGAGCTTCCGCTTTTCACAAGACGGACCGTTTCATGCCTGACCCCCGGAAAAACCGCCTCGGACAATGTGCGCACCGCATTTACAAGATACATCTTCTCCGTCTGAACAAGCGGTCTGCCGTCCTCCGAACGGGATGAAAAAAACACTCCGTAAAGCATTGCCGCCATTTCATCGGGCGGAAGCTCCTTTACATCGCACAGACTTTTTTTCAGATCAGCTGAAAATGACATAAGATCACCTTTCCGGTTTTACTGTTACTTCTTTTCGGCGTCACGGTGAAGAGTCCTTACCTTGCAGCCGCTTTCACGCAGATGCGCGGCCGTTTGCTCCGCAAAGGTAACGCTCCTGTGCTTTCCACCTGTACAGCCGAAAGCTATAACAAGACGACTCTTTCCCTCCGATACGTAATGCGGGATAAGAAAATCAATAAGGTCAAACAGCTTATCCCTCAACGCAACAGACTGCTCAAAGCTCATGACGTAATCCTGCACTTCTTTACATAGTCCCGTTTTTTCCTTAAGCTCGGGAATATAAAACGGATTAGGCAGACATCTTACGTCAAACACAAGGTCAGCTTCACCTGCTGCACCGTATTTAAAGCCGAAGCTCATGCAGCTGACTATCATTCCGTCTGTAACACTGTCAAGAAAAAGTCCGGCGATCTGCTCCTTAAGCTGCCCTGTAGACAGCATGGTCGAGTCCACTATGTAATCTGCACATTCACGTATCGGACTAAGAAGCTCTATCTCTGCGTCGATAGCCTTTGCGATATCTCCGCCTGCCGCCTCATCAAGGGGATGCTTGCGGCGAGTTTCCTTGTAGCGCTTTATGAGCACCTCACGGGAAGCCTCCAGAAAAAGCACCTTTGCGTCAATGCCGCTGATGTGCAGCTTTGTGATGCTGTCCGAAAGCTTGAAAAACATTGCGCCGCCACGGATATCCGTAACGATAGCGACCTTTGTGATATCATTGTTATCCTTGCATATTGCGGCAAAATCAGGTATCAGCTGCGGCGGCATGTTGTCAACGCAGAAATATCCGATATCCTCCAGCACCTTTACGGCAGAGGACTTTCCCGACCCCGAAATACCTGTTACAATAACCAGTTCCATTTTATTTCCTCATCATTCGAGTATGAGCATCTCACATTCAAGCTCTACTCCCTTTTTCTCACAAACTACACTTTTTATATGATCTACCAGCGCCATTACATCCTCAAAGCTTGCGCCGCCACGGTTTATCACAAAGCCGCTGTGCTTCTCGCTGACCTGTGCGCCGCCTATCGTAAAGCCTTTTAAGCCGCATTCCTCAATAAGCGCCGCAGCAAAATATCCCTCGGGTCGCTTGAACGTGCTGCCACAGCTGGGGTATTCCAGCGGCTGCTTGTCACGTCTGCGCTGCATCAGCTCATCCATCCTTGCCTTTATCTCAGACTTGTCGCCCTTTTTAAGCTCCATCGTGACGCTGATTATAATGCATTTCTTTCCCGTAAAGAAGCTATGCCTGTATGAAAGTTCCATTTCATCGACATTCATTTCCTGATACTCGCCGTTTTCATCAACATAGCGACAACTTTTTACGATATCCTTCATCTCGCCGCCGTAAGCGCCTGCATTCATGTACAGTGCACCGCCCACAGAGCCGGGGATGCCATACGCAAACTCAAGACCCGTAAGTCCGTTTTCAAGTGCCGCCATGCAGACAGATTTAAGGCTTGCGCCCGTGGCTGCGGATATAGTATTCCTTTCAATGTCAACATTGATATCACTCATATCTTTCCCGACAAGGATAACGCAGCCGTGATAGCCATTGTCGCTCACGAGCACATTGCTTCCCTTACCAAGCACGAAATACGGGATATTCTCCTTTTTACACAGGGAAACGACCTCACGCACCACATATTCACTGCCTGCGTGAACAAGTATATCACACGCTCCGCCTATCTTCATTGATGTGTACGGTGCCAGCGGCTCATTCAGACTGTATTGTGCACCGATGTCACGGCAGAGCTTTTCAAGAGAAGAGTGGTCCATAGATAAAGTCCTCCATGTGAAATTTATGGGCGACCACAGGCCGCC
>JAGAKC010000088.1 GCA_017848155.1 Oscillospiraceae bacterium
GAAAAAACGACATCGTTCGTCATTTCAGGACTCTTGCAAGGGAGAAGAAGCTGCGTGATGAGCTGGGAGTTTTCGTGATAGAGGGCGACCATCTCTGCGGCGAGGCGCTGTCGGCGGAGCTTACGATACGCTGTGCGCTTATCACCGAAAGGGCACGTGAGCGCTATCCCGAAGCGGCTGCAAGGCTTTGCGAAAAGGCTGACAGCTGTGCGGTAATAACGGAAGAGCTGGCAGAATATATATCCGATACAAAGGCTCCGCAGGGCCTTTTCGCCGAGATCGAAAAAAGAACGACTGACATTAGTGGCGCAAAGCGGCTGGTGCTGCTGGACGGAGTGCAGGACCCCGGAAATGTCGGCACGATAATCCGCACCGCCGAAGCACTCGGCATAGGCGGCGCACTGCTGTCGCAGGGGTGCGCTGATATCTATTCTCCAAAGACGCTGCGTGCGTCGATGGGAAGCGTTTTCAGACTTCCATGCATCAGCTGCGATATGGCGGAAATGATAACTACACTTAAAGCCGACGGCTTTGCGGTGTATGGTTCAATGCTGGATGAAACGGCACAGCGGCTGGGTGAGATAGCCTTTCCTGATAAGGCGGCTGTTGTCATCGGCAGTGAGGGCGGCGGTATTTCGGATGAGGTGCGTGCGGTGTGCACGGGCGGTCTGTACATTCCGATAACGGGTGCAGAGAGCCTTAATGCTGCCTCGGCGGCGTCCATAATTCTGTGGGAGCTTTCAAAATAACGAACAACGATATTTCCTGCCTTCGGGCAGAGGGTATCGCAAAGCTATAAGCGGCGCTTTCGGTTTTGCGATACCTTAAGAAAAAATGATCTGGGGGATAACAAGTGGCACATCTTGTAATTTTAGAGTCGCCTTCCAAGGCGAAAACAGTTAAGAAATATCTCGGTGACGGCTATGATGTAATAGCTTCCACGGGACATGTAATAGACCTGCCCAAGTCGAAGATGGGCGTGGATATAGAAAACGACTTTGCTCCTCAGTATGTCAATATGAAGGACAAGTCTGAGATAATCAAGGAGCTTAAGAAGCACGCCAAAAGCAGCGATGTGATCTATCTCGCAACTGACCCTGATAGAGAGGGAGAGGCTATAGCGTGGCATCTTTCGCATCTTCTCAATATCGATGAGAATGCGCCTGTGAGAGTGACCTTCAACGAGATCACCAAAACAGGCATACAGAGCGGTATGAGCGCTCCGAGAAAGATCGATACCAGCATCGTGAACGCACAGCAGACAAGACGTATCCTTGATAGGATAGTTGGATACAAGCTGTCGCCTTTCCTCTGGAAGAAGGTAAGGCGTGGTCTTTCCGCAGGCCGTGTCCAGTCGGTGGCGGTGCGTCTTATCGTTGACAGAGAGAACGAGATCCGCAGCTTCAAGTCGCAGGAGTACTGGAGCATTGACGCAAAGCTGATCGCTTCGTCTTCAAAGAGGGCGTTTGCGGCAAAGCTTGCGGAGATAGACGGTAAAAAGGCAGAGATAGCTGATGAGGCACAGGCAAACGCTATACTGGAAAGGCTTCAGGGTGCGGATTACGTTGTGTCAAACCTTAAAAAGTCCCAGCGCAAGAAGCAGCCTGCACCGCCGTTTACTACATCCACTCTCCAGCAGGAGGCATCACGCAGACTGTCCTTTCAGGCGAGAAGGACGATGAAGGCTGCACAGGAGCTTTACGAGGGCGTTGATGTCCCGGGAATGGGCGCTGTGGGTCTTATCACATATATGAGAACAGACTCCCTGCGTATTTCCGATGAGGCAAAGGCTGCCGCTGCGGAGCATATAAAGTCCGCTTTCGGTGCGGAGTATCTGCCCGATAAGTCACGTGTATTCAAGTCCAAGAACAATGCACAGGACGCACATGAGGCTATCCGTCCAACAACGGTAAGCCTTACACCCGAAAAGATTAAGGGTGCTCTTACGGGCGATCAGTATAAGCTGTACAAGCTGGTGTGGGAGCGCTTTATGGCAAGCCAGATGGCAAATGCCGTGATGGACACTGTGTCGGTAGATATATCGGCCGCAGACTGCCTTTTCAAGGCGAGCGGCTACGCTGTGAAGTTTGACGGCTTCACAAAGCTGTACGAGGAGACCAAGGATGGCGATGCAGAGCAGGGCGGTGCACTTCCTGCCATTACAAAGGGCGAAAAGCTGAAAGCAAAGGAAGTTACGGGTAATCAGCATTTCACACAGCCGCCTGCACGCTATAACGAAGCGTCGCTGATAAAGGAGCTTGAGGAAAACGGTATAGGCCGTCCTTCAACTTATGCGCCTACCATCTCCACGATACTCGACAGGCATTATGTTGAGCGTGAGAGTGGAAATCAGCTGAAGCCCACATCGCTGGGAGAGGTGATTACAGAGCTGCTCAAGGACCACTTCGACAGCATCGTTGACGTAAAGTTCACGGCGAAGCTGGAAACAGAGCTGGATAATATCGAAAAGGGCAGCCTTGACTGGGTGGAAATGCTGCGCCGCTTCTATACAAGGTTCGCAAAGACGCTTGAAAAGGCGGAAACGGACATGGAAGGCAAGCGTGTAAAGGTCCCCGACGAGCCGACAGACATCGTCTGCGAGGAATGCGGAAAGAACATGGTCATCAAGATCGGTCCTTACGGAAAGTTCCTCGGCTGTTCGGGCTTCCCCGAGTGCAAGTTCACAAAGAAGATCGTTACCGAAACAAAGGGCAGCTGTCCCAACTGCGGCAAGAAGATGCTTGCGAAGAAGTCCAAGAAGGGCAAGCCCTTCTACGGCTGTGAGAACTATCAGACCTGTAACTTCATGACGTGGGATCTGCCCATTGAGGAGAAATGTCCCCAGTGCGGAAAGACCCTCTTCAAGAAAACAGGCAAGCTTGGCAAGATATACTGTGCGAAGGAGGGCTGCGGATATGAGCGCCCCCTCGACAATACAAAGGATAAGACATGACGGTTAAGGTTATAGGTGCAGGTCTTGCAGGGTGCGAGGCGGCTGTACAGCTGGCAAGGCGCGGCTTTGACGTGGAGCTTTACGAGATGAAGCCGCAGAAGTACTCGCCTGCGCATAAATATCAGGGCTTTGCGGAGCTTGTGTGCTCTAACTCGCTGAAAGCGGCAAGGGTGGAGAGCGCCTGTGGTCTGCTCAAGGAGGAGATGCGGCGGCTTGGTTCGGTGATACTGGAGGCGGCGGAAAAGACCGCTGTCCCCGCAGGCGGAGCGCTTGCGGTAAACCGTACCGAGTTTTCCGACGAGGTCACAAGACTTGTAAGGGCATTTCCGAATATCACGGTCATCGAGGGAGAGGTCACGGAGCTTCCCACCGAAAATGCAGTGATATGCACAGGTCCGCTGACATCTGACGCACTGGCAGAAAAGATACGCAGACTCTGCGGCGAGGGGCTCAGCTTCTACGATGCTGCCGCGCCCATCGTAACTGCGGAGAGCATAGATTTTTCAAAGGCTTTCTTCCAGACAAGATACGACAAGGGCGATGCAGATTATATCAACTGTCCCATGAACAAGGAAGAGTATGAAGCGTTCTATGAGGCGCTGGTAAGCGCTGAATCCGCACCGCTCAAGGAATTCGACCGCCCCGAGGAAAAGTCGGGGATGAAGGTGTACGAGGGCTGCATGCCCGTAGAGGTGCTCGCAAAGCGTGGAATAGAGAGCGTGCGGTATGGCTGTATGAAGCCTGTGGGTCTTACCGATCCGAGGACGGGACATCGTCCGTGGGCAGCAGTGCAGCTAAGGAAAGAAAACCGTGAGGGCACGCTGTATAATCTTGTGGGATTTCAGACGAACCTCAAATTCGGCGAGCAGAAGCGTGTGTTTTCGATGATACCCGGACTTGAAAATGCGGAGTTCGCACGATACGGTGTGATGCACCGCAATACATTTATCGACAGTCCCAGACTGCTGGACTGCCACTTTATGCTGAAAGGGTCGGAAAATGTATTTTTCGGCGGTCAGATAACGGGTGTAGAGGGTTATGTCGAAAGTGCCGCAAGCGGAATAGCTGCGGGAAGGGCGCTGGCTGATATACTGGAAGGAAAGCAGCCGCTGACATTCCCGAGAACCACCATGCTTGGAGCGCTTTCCGCATACATCAGCGACGAGAGCGTTACCGATTTTCAGCCGATGGGCAGCAACATGGGCATCCTGCCGTCCCTCGACGTGCAGATAAAGGGAAAGCAGGAAAAATATGCGGTGTATGCAAAGCGTGCGCTGGATGATCTGGACAGGCTTCTTAACGGCTGAACAGCTGTTTGTAGATTGGAGTAAAATATGAAGATTGTAATTGACGGCTTCGGCGGAGATCATGCTCCCGACGAGGTATTAAAAGGCGCGGCCCTTGCGGTAAAGGACCTTGGGATAGAGGTCGCCGTTACGGGTGATACAGAGGTGCTGAAAAAGCGCATGGAGGAGCTTAAGATATCGTCCGACGGAATAGAGCTCGTACACGCTGAGGGCGTGATGCTGGTGGAGGACAATCCCCGTGCGATACTTAAAGAAAAGACAGGCACCTCTATGGGCGTTGCGTTCAAAATGGTGGCTGACGGCAAGGCTGACGCTGTGATAAGCGCAGGCAGCACCGCAGCTATAGTTCTTGGCGGTACTATGATATGCAAGCGCATAAAGGGCGTGAAGCGTGCGGCGCTTGTGCCGCCGATGCCTGCAAAGGGCGGTGTGCGCTACTGCGTGCGGGACGGCGGTGCGAATATAGAGTGCCGTCCCGAGATGCTTCAGCAGTTTGCTATCCTCGGAAGCCTTTTTATGCAGAAGACCATGGGCATAGCTGATCCAAGGGTAGGTCTGCTGAACATAGGTACAGAGGAGGAAAAGGGCAGAGAGCTTGAGCATGAAACGATGGCGCTGCTGAAAAATACTCCGTGCATAAATTTCGTAGGCTATGTTGAGGCAAGAGAGGTGCCGCTCGGCGCTGTTGACGTGCTTATCACAGACGGCTTTACGGGTAATGTTTACCTCAAGGCATGCGAGGGCATGGGCGCGCTTATGAAGGACGGACTTAAGTCCATCTTCTTTGCAAACCTGAAAACAAAGCTGGGTGCGCTTTTCGTAAAGAAGCAGCTTTCCGAGTTTGCGGCGCATATGGATTACAAGACCATCGGCGGCTCACCGCTGCTCGGCACCGCAAAGCCTGTTTTCAAGGCTCACGGAAGCTCCGACGCTATCGCCTTTTTGGGCGCTTTCAGACAGGCGAAGAAGTTTGTTGAAAATAATGCAATAGAGGAGATGACGGCTGCTATAGCCGCTCTCGGAGTTAAGGAAGATAATACCTGATATGGCTACACTTACAGATATACAGCCGTCGATCGGCTATACATTCAGGGATATTTCCCTGCTTGAAAGGGCGATGACCCATTCAAGCTACTCGGGCGGTAAGAACAACGGCAGCAACGAGCGCCTTGAATTTCTTGGCGACGCAGTGCTTCAGATAACCGTTTCGAGGTTTCTTTTCACGAATATGACCACCGAGCCTGAAGGCGGACTTACAAAGCTGCGTGCTTCGATAGTCTGCGAAAACTCGCTGTACAGCTTTGCGAAGCGTATACAGCTCGGACGCTATCTCTTCCTCGGAAAGGGCGAGGAGATGACGGGCGGCAGAGAGCGCCGCTCCATCCTTGCGGACGCTTTCGAGGCGCTTATCGCCGCCATCTATCTTGACGGCGGAATGGACGAGGCAGAGCGGTTTATTCTCGGCTTCATGCCCTCTGTCGAGGCGCTTAAGAGCGGCAAGGTAAAGCTCGGCGACTACAAGACGATACTGCAGGAGATAATCCAGCAGAATCCCGAGGAGCGCATAGCGTATGAAGTTTCCGAGGAGGAAGCCGAAAACCGCCACAAGGTCTTTTGTGCGACGGTGCTGCTGAATGGTCAGGGTATAGGCAGCGGCAAGGGTCACAGCAAAAAGGAAGCCGAGCAGGCTGCGGCAAAGGAAGCGATAAGGCTGATGGGCTATGAAACAGACTAACATATCCATTTTTATACCGCATATCGGCTGTCCTCACAGGTGCAGCTTCTGCGACCAGAAAAGCATTTCGGGAGAGCAGAAGGCTCCCACGACAGAGGAGGTAACATCGCTGCTGGAAAGTCAGGCGGAGCATCTGAGAAGCCGTGGAATGACGGCGGAGATAGCCTTTTTCGGGGGCAGCTTCACTGCTATCCCGGAAGGATATATGGACAGCCTGCTGCGTGCGGCTAATGGTGCGATGGCTCGTTATCCCGATGTATATTGCGGTATACGCTGCTCCACAAGACCCGACTGTATTTCCGTGGAAATACTGGACAGGCTGAAAGGCTTCGGCATGACTGCGATAGAGCTTGGCGCACAGTCCATGTCGGACGAGGTGCTTTGCGCAAACAGGCGCGGTCACACCGCAGAGGATGTGCGCATCGCTTCACGGCTTATAAAGGAGAGCGGCATTTCGCTGGGACTTCAGATGATGACGGGACTATATCTTGACATCGCCGAAGCTGAGCGCTATACGGCGGAGGAGTTTATAAAGCTCGCTCCCGATACCGTCAGGATATATCCCACCGTGATACTTGACGGCACTATGCTCGGTGCGCTGTATAAGAGCGGCGAGTATAGGAGCTTCACCTTTGAGGATACTGTAGAGCTTTGTGCAGAGCTGCTGCGACGCTTCACCGAAAACGGAATAAAGGTGATACGCATGGGACTTCACGCA
>JAGAKC010000089.1 GCA_017848155.1 Oscillospiraceae bacterium
CTCTCCCGAGCAGCTTATTATCTACAGGTTTATTTCGGGTGTTGGCTTTGCGGGAATAAAGTATTCTCTCAACAGCATCGTATCGCTCGGTTCGATATCCGAGGAAAGCACCACATCAAACCTTGCGGCGCTCAATTCAGGTCTGCTGGGTGGTATTACCTGCGGCGGTACTCTCGGTGCGGTCATTGCAGGTTCTATCAGCGTTCAGATGTCCTATGCGATCGCAGGGATCTTTATCGCTGCATTTGTTGTTATTGTTGTGCTCCTGTCGCCGTGGAAGCTTTTCAATGAAAATGCTGAAAAAGAGACCAGCGGAAAGCAAGGCAAGAAAACGAACATATTCCAGTTCGTATTTAATCCTGCGATATTAAGATATATGCTTCTCGTAGCTATACCGATGAACTTCGGCCTTATGTTCGTCGTTGCGTTCTTCCCGAGCTTCGTAAGCTCTCTTGGACTTCCCGAGGTCACCACGTCTTATGGTTATCTTATCAACGGACTTGTCGGAATATATCTCGGTCCTGTTATCCTCAAGGCTCTTTCGGGAAAGATCGGACGTACAGCCTGTGTCGTTGTATCGCTTCTGCTTGCGGCGGTATCTGTATTCATACTCAATATCGACATTCCCATCGTTATTGTACTGCTCAGTGTAGCGATACTTGGTCTGTTTGACGGCTTCGGTACACCTGCGACCAGCGACTATTATGTAAACATGAGCAAGGTAAAGGAGCTTGGTATAAGTCAGGGTCTGTCCATTCTCAGCGTAGTGGGAAGCGTTATCCAGACATTCAGTCCTGTACTGTATTCTGTAATACTTACGGCAGGTACTCCGGGCATCAATATCCTTGCTATAGCCTTTGCGTGCTGTGCTGTCCTGTTTATCCTTACATTAAAGCTGGACGGTCATAAGAAAGGCACAGTAAAGAAAAAAGCTAAGGTCAGAAATTGACCGACGTTAATAACGCATAGATAACAAACGGCATCGCTTTGTAAGCGATGCCGTATCTGTTCAGTAAAAAAGCCAACAAAAAAGTCCGGTATCCACCGGACTCTTTTTACGTATCGGGTAGCTTGTACAGTGAGGTAGATCTTTACTGATAGAAAGAGCTCGTATTGCCTGACATCTTCTTAAGCCGTACGCTGGCCTTGCCGATACTCAATCCAATGGGTGAAGCGACCTTCATGAAATCCTCATATTCCTGATCGCTGATGCCGTATTCCTTATATTTGCCCTTCTTGAGCATATCGGATACAGGCATTACATCCTGTCCTTTTGTGATCTGTGATACAGCATTGCTAAGGAAGTCATTGTCTGACGTTCCTTCACCGATCTTTTCAGGGTCGACATCATAATAAGCCTGATTCATGATCTCTTTAATGTACGGCAGCTTCCTCTGCGGATCATCGCTTAACATAGCGTCAAAAGCAGCGTCATCAGTATTCTGATCGCCTGTCAATATACGCTGCAGCAGACGAAGCTCATAGGTATGTTTGTCTGAGGCTGACCAGTCATAATTATCACCCAGACCGTGATTATCCTGATATCTTTTTTGTGCGGCGTGATAATGCTTTGACTTTTCCTGCTTGTGCTGTGCGATAGCGTTCAGTGCATCTTCGGCTCGGCCCTGCGTGGTGGAATTTCTAAGTTGCATTGCCGCTTGTTCTGCTTGATCCTGATCGCTATTTCTGCCAACATAATCAAAAAATCTGTCTTCCTTGGCACGCAGCGCTTGCTTTTCCTCTTCGCTGTTAACACCCCAGCCCATGTTCAGAAACTTACTTGCATCTTCACCCTTAAGCTGGTGTCGAACTCCCAGTTCTCCGAATTTACTGAAATTTAAGCCCATCTTTCTGTCATCATAATTACTGCGCAAGCGATTGGACCTGTTGTAATTCTGCAATACGGTCTGCGCCCGGATCTCCTCTTCTGAAAAACCGTTTTGTCTCATAAATTCTGCCATCTCGGCATTCTCGGCTTCAGATCTGGCTATTGCCTGCTCGGCGAAATTGAAGTTTTCTCTCGTTTTCAAACCGTAGCCATAATATCTTCTCATCTCTTTTATATCTTTTTCGGAAGTACCCATGCCTCTCTGCTTAGCAATCTCTGCGTCGATCGTTTCGTCGTGCATGGAGTCGACCTCGTCAAGCTGACGAGCAGCAGGTGCTGCGGGAGCCGTGACAGCCTCCTCTTTGCTTTTGCCGAAATGCTTTTTGAAGAACTTCTTTATTCCACCAAACAGACCCTGAATAGGCGCAGCCTCAGCGTTCATGGTCGGAAGTGCCTGAAGTGCTCCGCCTGAATATCCCATACCGCTGTCTGCCTGATTTTCAAGATGCTCGCTGGCGTTTACATTAAGACCTTCGACATCTGCTTTTACGCCGCCTCTGGCCTGCTGTGCAACGTGGGTAAGCTCATGCTCTATAAGATGCTGGCCAACTTCTGTATCAGGGCGGAACTGACCGGGTGCAAAGTGTACCACGTTACCTTTTGCAAACGCTTTAGCGTCCATGGCAGCGGCATCTGATGATTCACGAAGCTCTACATTATCCATTCTGAAGCCTGTATTCTTTTCTATTCTGGATTTAAGAGAAGCTTCAAGATCCAGACGTCTGCCCGAGTGGATATCCACATTCTGCATCGCATTGAATTTCTGCTCTGCATCCTGCGGGACCTCGCTTCTGGTGCGAGGCGCTGCGTTCCGTCGCTTAGTATCATAACATAATGCCATAATAACGAACTCCTTTCAGTATCATATTTCAGTCAGCAACGACATATCCTTGTCGATAGCTGTCAGAACATCATTCACAGCAAGTGCGACCATTACCTCATAGCTGTCAGGTGTAGTGCTTACGGTATGACGGTGTATCACAAGATCATCTTCAGGCATCAGTACATATGCACCGCACATCGTAGCAATGTTTATTTCGTTCAGGGCTTTGACGATATCCGTATGGCTTTTCGGATCAGTACATCCGGAAATGATAGTGTGGATCTGAAATATAATGTAATCATCATCTATGTGTATAGGGGTGATATTCATTTGCACTGATCTGTCTTTTTGTTCGCCCAATGCATCGGGATGTATTGTAACAGTAGGAGTATCACATTTTAAACGGAATGCTTCGATATCATTTTCCGCAAAGATATCGATAAGGTTTGTGACGATCTGTTCGTGATCCATAAGGCTCCTCCTTTACTGCGAAAAAACTGAAAACACTTAAAAGGATCGAAAATATCTTACCATCGGACTGTATACGAGGTTTGATATATACTGATATTATACATCTGTTTGATAGATATGTCAAGAAAAAATGAGCGTTGCGATACGGTTTTTTTTATTATGTCCTATGTTCAATGCCATCAGGTGAGCATGCTGATGGTATCTCCTGAAAAACAGCAACGGCACCGTGAAAAACGGTGCCGTTGTTGGATATTATTCAGTCAGTGCAGCAATGTCGTTCTCATCCCACTGAAGTGAAGATAAGCATACAGGCTTCGAATTATCCTTCGGATATACGATATCTGCGCTCTTTTTCTTCACAGCGGAAAGATTCTTGGGTGTAGCCACATTCGGAAGAGATTTCATTGTTGCCTTGCCGTTTATCGGAGGTGCGGTATACTCCTCATCGGCAAGCTCCACACCCGGTTCGAGCAGTGCAGGGTGGATAACGGTATTTCTTACGGTGATGGTATCCCAAAGCTTCTTGTTTTTGATAGAGAACACTGCATGCATAACGAACGTGTTAAGGAATCCCTTTTTCTTGTTTTTGGAGTATTTTCTTGCAATGGAGATATTCTCTGCGTTGAATTGTCCGAGTGCGTCGATAAATTCCTGTTTAGCTTCTGTTCGGCCGTTTGAGCTTATGTACTCGATAGTCCTCTGGATAGCGGCAGCATCGTTCACATTGGTGCTCTTGATAACATCTCTGAAGTGCCTGCCGTCCTCCTCAGCCCATATAACGTTGAGCCTGTCTGTAATGAAGCCGAGGTATTTTTCTCTTGTTGCCTCATTTATGTCTGCTTCCCTGATCCTGTTTTCAAGCTCACGCACTGTATTTTCATCTGATGTAAGCAGTGCGGCACAAAGCATCAGCATCTCACCGTCATCACGATTTACTATATGCTTGTCCAGAAATTCTGTATAGTATGCTGTAGTTTCCTCTGCATAGCCCTTGTTGTTGATCTCATCCCGAAGTGCAATAAGCGCTGTTTTATCTGCCATCTGTGCGGTAGTACAGAGTGCGTACAGCTCACTGTTTTCAAGGTTTGCGATATGGTTACCCAGTGCGTTTATATACGGCATTTTGATCTGAGGATAATCATCTGATTCAGATATTTCAATACTAAGCTTAACGGCAGAATCATGATCCATCAGGGCAATGCCTGCACATTTATCTGCAAGGACCTTGTCCTGCGCCTTTGCTTTTTCACATTCTTCTCTGGTGTCATACATGTGACCTCTGTAGCGATGAGCGGCATCGTCAAATTCCTTGATCAGCTTATTAAGTACACCAAGAGTAAGCGAGCGGCTTGCGGAGAGGTACTTCATCTTCTCGATAACAAGCTCTTTTGTCGCAAGTGCGTCCTCCTCGCTTGTGATATCTCCCTCGATAATATCCGAAACGATGTCCTCCTTCATTGCATCAGTGTCGTGATACAGGTACTGAGCTATGGTCGTTATCTCACCGTTTTCATCGCCGTATTCTTTGTATGCATACATGAAGATATCAGTGTTATACGGATCGTTTGAGAGTGCTTCAATAATGAGCTCTTTTCTTTTTTCCTCAGGGATATGTCCGTCCATCAGGTTGTTGGCGAGGTTTTCTGCGTGGTTAGATTCTTCCTCGCTTACGGGGTCGAAGCTTCCCTTACCGTTCTTTTCGACCTCGTCCATATACTCATCGATACAGCTGTAGATGTCATTTTCTACTGAGTCATAAAGAGTTTTTATTGTTTTCGGATCCTTAAAAAGCTCGGATTTTTTCATATTTGCATTGATGGCAGAGATTCCTGCACCGATGAGGTTGAATGCTCCGCTGACAGCGCCTATCGTGAGATCTGCAGCGCCTGCGACCAGTGTATCAGTCATGGGATTACCAAGACACACGTCATGCCCGTGTACTCTTGGCCTGTTTGCATGATTTTCTGCACGCATTTCATTCTTTTCTTCCAGTTCATACTCGATATTGTCGTTTTTGATCTTCATGGCAAGCAGCCAGTTCTTGAAGCAATGCTGTGAAAGATACTGAGAATATATGGTGTTCTTGTCAAGACTATATATACCCTTTTGCGAGAGCATACCTGCGACCTCGCCTGATGCTTCGAGATACAGTTTTGCTGCGATGCCTTCTGATTTTTCAATGAGATCGCTAAGCGAGCTGCAGTTGCTGTTGAACACCTCGATGAATTTGTCAGCGACCTTTACTGACAGCGAGTCAAACTGATGATGAGCTTCGTTA
>JAGAKC010000090.1 GCA_017848155.1 Oscillospiraceae bacterium
AAAGATAGGAAGCGATATCTGCATGAAAGTTCTGAACTCACTGCAACCATCGATTCGAGCCGCTTCAACGATATCCAGCGGGAACGACGACTTCATGTACTGAAGCATGAAGAAAACAGTCGAAGGAGCTGCAATCGAAGGAAGGATAAGGGGCAGGTAGTTATTTACCAGCTTCAGGGTAGCCATGAACTCCAAGAAACCTGTCGACACTACCTGTGTCGGAACCATCATTACCAGAAGGATAAATGTGGTCGCAAAGTTCTTACCCTTGAAATCGTAAACTGTAAGACCATATGCTGTCATTGCAGAGAAGAAAACTGTGAGTATGGTACAGGAGCCTGAAATGATCAAGCTGTTTCTGTAACCGATCCAGAGGTTAAATGTACGGTAATAAACACCGTGCGCATACTCAGGATCCAAAAGGTTTTTAAAGTTCTCTACCACATTTGTTCCAGGAATAAGTGCAATACCATTGGATATAATATCATCACTTGCTCTGGTGGAATTGATAAGAATAAAGTAGAGGGGAATGAGCGAGATTATTGTGAGAAGAAGACAAACGATAAATCTGATTATAGAATGAATCTTGACCTTTCTTCTGTAATCCGCTGATGAAAAGTTATATGAATCAGCCATGATTTACCTCCTCTCTTACTTTGCCTTGCGCTTCTTGGGCGCAGTGGAATCAGAATTAAATCTGTACACTATAATACCAAGTGCAGCGGTAATTACAAAGAGAATCATCGATGCTGCGGCAGAATAACCGTAGTTATCAACCGTATGGAAGTGCTCGTAGATGAATACCGCACTTGTCTTAAGCGCAGGTCTAACATTATTTCCTTCATGTAAGAGATAAGGAATATCGAACATCTGGAGACCACCGATCATAGATGTGATGAACACATAGATAAAGATGGGCTTCAGAATCGGCATTGTTATCCTAAAGAAAGTGTTCGGTCCGCTTGAACCGTCGATCTCAGCTGCTTCATAGATAGAAGGATCGATACCATAGATACCTGAGAGAAGCAGAAGCATCGTATTACCGTACCACATCCATGACTGGATGAGCATAACAAGAATTCGTGACGTCCATACGTCATTAATAAAAGGAATTGGATCAATAATAGCCTTTAAACTTAAAAGCAGAGAGTTGATAGCTCCATATTTGTTGTTGCCGAAAAGCATCATGAACATGCCGGCAACAGATGCTGCAGTAACAATATTAGGCAGATACATACATACCTTGAATACACCACTGCCCTTGATCTTGATTCTCGCATCAGAGAACCATACTGCTAAAAGCAGTGATAAAACGATCTGAACTACAAAATTTCCTGCCCAGAGAATAAACGTGTTTCCTAAAGAATTCCAGAACTCACTTTGAACAGCATTTGCTGCTCTAGTTTCTCCACCAAAAAGCAGCCACTGATAATTCTGCGGACCCACCCATAATTCAGGATGCTGACTTTCATTTTCCTTGAAGCTCAGTAGGAATGTATTAATAAGCGGATAGATCATGAAGAAAGCGTAAACAATAAAGAACGGAGCAATGAATATGTAACCGTACTTTGCATAGCTTATCATTCTGGTTTTTCTTCCGGTTGCTGCCTGCATGCTGCACACCCTTTCATTTTTTGATTAAAAAAATCACGATATACCGCTTATGGACCGTAGTCCATAAGCAGGTATATTGCGATAAAACTTAAATATTCAGTTTTAAAAACACTCGTAATTGAGATTACTCAACGGTGAGGTCAGGGTAAGCAGTAGCTACTGCATCCTTAAATGCGTTGATAGCATCATCCTTGGTAGCATATGTGCCATCGAGGTAGCCAGCAACAGACTCATTGAACTTGGACTTGATTACAGAGTCATACTTTGTGATCTTGCCTTCGAGGTCGAGCTTATCCATAACCTTTGTCAGGATAGCGTAGTGGTTCTGACCGTTGAGGAGCTTGTTGGAAGCTGTGAGATCAGACATAACTGTCTTGTTGTTCATGAAGTCGCCTGTTGTCTCAGCATAAGCCTTCATTGTATCAGCGTTGATGCAGTAGAACTCGATGAATTCCTTAGCAAGTGTCTTGTTATCGCACTTGGGAGATACGCCGAAGTAAGAACCGCCCCAGAACCAGCCGGAAGGACCTTCACAGATAGCCATGTTAGCACCGAGAGCCTCGTCGCCGCCGTTTGTGAAGTTCTCAAGGATGGAACCGCCGCCTGTTGTTGTCAGACCCCATGTAGGAACGAAGTCACCGAGAGCTGTACCGTCCATGATTGCATTGTACTAAGCACCATCCCACTGGGGAACGTTTGCAAGAGACTTATTGTCGAGCATGCCCTTAGCAATGTCATAGAACTGCTCAGCAGTATCCATCTCGAGCTTGCCGTCAACTACCCAAGGCTTGGTTCTGTTGGACTGGAATACCTGCCACAGACCACCCTCAGTTGCCTGGATGGAAGTCTTCTGACCGGAAGCCTCGTAAATCTTAGCACCTGTCTCCTGGAATGTATCCCAATCCTTTACGAGCTCCTGCATCTGCTCAGGAGTCTCAACACCGAGGTACTCCTTAGCGAGGTCAGCTCTGTAAACGAAGCCACCGGGAGTAGCCTGGAAAGAAGCAGCCTTGAACACGCCTGCATCGTTTGTACCGAAGGACAGTGTGTAGGAGAATGCTTCAGGGAAATCAGCCTTTGTAAGACCGATCTGATCGTAGCCAACAGTAGCGCCGTCATCGTTTGTGTAGTCAGCAACCCAGTCAGCGTCGAAGATCATGAGGTCAGCATCATCATCACCGAGGAGATACTGCTTGTAACCGTCACGAGCGTTCTCGCCCTTTGCGCCAACGCCTACGAACTTAACCTTAGTCTCGTCGTAGCCCTTTGTCTTGAGGAAGAAGTCTACCATCTTTACAACGTCAGAATTCTCTTCCCAAGCGAGGATTGTGAGTGTCTCACCGTCATCAGAAAGACCGGAAGCGTCTGCTGCGGGTGTGCTTGTGTCGGATGCGGTGCTGTCTGTAGCAGAAGAATCACCTGCTGCGGAGCTGTTGTCAGCTACGGAGCTGTTGTTATCTGCTGCGCTGGAGTCACCTGTTGTAGAGCTGCCGGAATTGTTGGAGCAGCCTGCAACAGAGAGAACTGTAGCAGACGCGAGAAGCGCTGCTAATACTCTTTTCTTCATAGGTTTTTTCCTCCCATAAATAGGTTTGATCGTTCCGAAATCGGAACTGCTTATTAATCAGGTTATGCTGCAATGGATATAATTATTGCAACCGCCTGATTTCATTTGATAGTTTATCATAAATCCCTTAATTTTTCAAGTCTTTTTTGAGAACTTTTTTTTACACTTTCTACAGAAAACGTTTTCAAAACGTCATGATTGTACATTATTACAACACTTTTTCCTTATAACTTAAAAAAAGACACGCAAAAACCGTGATCTGAACTTTCCGCATAACCAAGCCATTTAAGCGCCTATTTTCACCATCTCGACACATGTTGCCTTTTTTTTGTAACCTTTTTGTTACCAAGTTGTAACTTTTGATTTGGTGAAAGTGACGAAAAATGCGATTTTCGTTTTTGTAATCGTTATCAGTAAAATTGTACATTATTTATTCACTTTTTTATACATTATTGCTTATTTACCACTGTACAAGAGTGAACTGATATCAGTGAAGTGCACACTTTATTATTTATAAAAAGTCAGATGCTGATTTATGTGTTTTTATGTTTTTTGCCATTATACAATTTTCACAAACACATCTATTTCGTGTCATTTTTTCCTTTTTTCCTCCTGTTTTTAACAGAAAAAGACCATCCTCTGGTCATTTTGACAAAGGATGGTCTGTCGGATAAATCTTTCTGCAAAAATTTTCTGTATACTATATTAATATATTATACAGGATGTACCTTGTTCGTCTTATCAGCGTGATCAGCGTCGATACCGAGCTTCTTGTCACGGCGCTTTTCAAAGTACTTAGGAGCTACCTTCGGGAACATTGCATAGGTCAGGATATCCTCCTCCTGCTCTATCCACTCAGCAGCCTCTGCCTTCATTGTTTCAAACTCGGGAGCAAGCTGGTCAGCAGGACGGCAGGTAATAGGCTGCTCGTCGCCCAGTATCTTCTTCTGGAAATCAGGGTCGATAGCAACGGGAGTCTTACCGTACTCACCCTTAACAAGGCCCTTGAATTCCTTTGTTACAGTCTTATAGCGCTCGCCCATGATAACATTGAACACAGCCTGTGTACCAACGATCTGGGATGTAGGAGTAACCAGCGGAGGGAATCCGGAGTCCTTACGTACTCTGGGCACCTCTCTGAGGACCTCGTCAAGCTGGTCTGCCTTGCCTGCCTGCTTAAGCTGGGACAGGAGGTTGGACAGCATACCGCCGGGAACCTGATAAATAAGTGCATTTGCGTCAGTTGCAAGCATAGAGGGGTCGAGCAGACCGCTGTCGATGTACTTCTTACGCAGCTTCATGAAGAAATCTCTTACCTCTGTCAGAGCTACGAGATCGATACCTGTATCGTACTCTGTGCCCTGGAATGTAGCCACGATGGACTCTGTGGGCGCATGGGATGTACCGAGAGCGAGGGGCGACATAGCTGTATCAACAGCGTCAACACCTGCCTCAACAGCCTTCAGGATACACATGGAAGCAAGTCCTGATGTGTAGTGTGTATGGAGCTGTACAGGAATGCTTACAGCACTCTTTATGTCACGTACCAGCGTTTCAGCCTCATAGGGAGTAAGCAGCGCAGCCATATCCTTGATGCAGATGGAATCAGCACCAGCGCTCTCTACCTGCTTAGCATAGTTCATGTAGTATTCATGTGTGAACACCTCGCCAAGGGTGTAGGAGATAGCCACCTGTGCGTGGCCCTGCTCCTTCTTGGCAGCATTGATAGCTGTTTCGAGGTTTCTGATATCGTTAAGTGCATCGAAGATACGGATGATGTCGATACCGTTAGCGATAGACTTCTGTACAAAGTACTGAACGAGGTCGTCTGCATAGTGACGGTAGCCCAGCATGTTCTGTCCTCTGAACAGCATCTGGAGCTTTGTATTAGGCATCTCCTTACGGATAGTGCGGAGTCTTTCCCAGGGGCACTCGTCGAGGAAGCGGATGCAGGAGTCAAATGTAGCTCCGCCCCAGCACTCTGCGGAATAGAAGCCGATCTTATCCATAGTGGAAAGGATAGGACGCATCTCGTCCATGGACATTCTTGTGGCGAGCAGTGACTGGTGCGCGTCACGAAGAACGGTTTCGGTTATCTTTAATTTTGCCATTTCGGTTCTCCTTATAATCAAGCGTTGAGAGTTACAACAACTGCGCCTGTGTCAACTGCGTCGCCCTTGGCAACATTTACGGAAGCAACAACGCCATCTCTGTCAGCAACTATCTCGTTCTCCATCTTCATTGCTTCGATAACTGCAACTGCGGCACCGTTGGATACCTTATCGCCTGCCTTTACCTTTACCTCAACAATAGTGCCGGGCATGGGAGCGGTGATGGAAACGTTGCCCTGTGCGCCTGTTGCTGCGGGAGCCGCTGCCTTCTTGGGAGCTGCCTTGGGAGCAGGAGCTGCTGCAACGGGAGCTGCTGCGCCGTCTGCCTCGTC
>JAGAKC010000091.1 GCA_017848155.1 Oscillospiraceae bacterium
ATCTCCTCCCGGTGCTTCAATGCAAGCTCATGATATTCAAAACCGACCTCATGACCGCATTCCATTATTACTCACCTCAGCATATCTTAAGCGCCCTGCACAGGTCGTCACCCTCGTCAAGGCGAGTGCAGAGAAAGCGCCTGCACCTGTTGTAGTTTTCAAAGGTGCGCTTTGCCTTTTCAACGCTGCCGTATACCTTCCAGTAGCCGCACAGCTTGAAATTGCAGCCGCCGTTTCGTATGAAGCCCACCACGTCCTCCACGGGATAGTCAAGGAAAATTCCTATCTCATGGGGGAAATCCGTGTCAGCTTCAAGGCGCTGCGCAAGGCGGCCGATGCACTGCGCTGCGGTCATATCGTCCGTGTAGCCGCAGCTTCTCAGCACCTCCCGACAGGCAGGGTCGGAAAGCCGCCGACACAGCTTATCCTCCCTGTAAACGAGCAGCAGCACACGCTCGCCGCAGCCGCACATCACCTTTATCTTAAGTCCCTTTGCCGCCGCACGGACATTGAAGCGCCTTGCGCCTGCGCTCACGTCAAACTCGCCACGGCGCAGCGACATAAGGCTCGCACTCTTTATCCCGATAAGTGACGGCGCCGTATGGAATGCAAGCCTGCGCTCAAAATCGCTGTATTCTCTGCTGCTCATGTCATCAACTCCCACTTTTCTGCACATTATCATTATCTCACCTGCGATTAGTTTAAACTAACCACATGATATCATTCATTGTCCGCAGTATACTGCGACAGGACGGACTTCAGCGCATTCACGCTGGCACTGTGCACCCTCACCACGGGTATGTCGTACTTTTCACTGCGGCGGTTCACGCTGTTCACCATCTTATGTGAACAGGTGTCGGTAAACACCACCATCAGATCGGGACTTCCCAGCTTATTGTCAAAATCCGCAGGCATCTGCGTGAATACCTTTGCCTTGAAGCTGTACGACCTGCATATCTCCTTGTACCTTGTCGCCATGCGGTCATTGCCGCCCACAACTACTACGCTCATGTCGTTCTCCTTTCACGGTTAGTTTATGCTAACTCACACTGATATGATACCACATCCGCCGTGACTTGTCAAGGGGTAGGGTGAAATTTTTTCCGAGATATGCTTCTGCGATACACAGCAAAAGCGTGGCGGAAATGCTCACGCCTTTTTCTATCTGATATAGGGCAGTAACGCCCTGAATGCACTCTCCGCTCTCGCTCTCTGCTCGTCAGGCAGTCTGTTCAGCTGTTCCGACAATGATACCGCATCGTTCGCCTGTTCTCCATACAGAATATAGTCAGTCGAAAGGCCCATCGCCTTTGACAGATTGATAAGAGTTTACAGCGACATCGCTTTCATCCCACGCTCTATCTCATAGATATAGTGCGGCGAAACAAATATCATCTCCGCAAGCTTCTCCTGTGAGATGCCCATGCTCTTACGGTGAGCCTTTATCCTGCCACCTATTTCGATCAGATCCATACTGCCACCGTCCTTTGCTATTTTTAGACTCTAAAAATAGTATATAGCTGTCCGCTATAAAAATGCACTATCTTTTGGCTATATTCACTATAGCAATCAGCAACATTATATGATATAATTATTAACGGTCAGACATTCAGTTCCGCTTTTGCAGTTACCGAATGTCAACGAGCCTGAAAAGGCTTGAATTTAAAAACATGGAGGACAAAAACATGAAGATGAAACGAATTGCGGCGGCAATGCTCGCAACGGTGATGGCAGTATCGCTGTCAGCCTGCGGCACAAGCAACGTGAGCACAGTTTCGGAGGACACAGGTGAGGTGCAGGTAAAGACCGAGCGCACCGATAACGAAAAGCCCGACTCTGACGACAGCGCAGCATCCGCTGTGACAGATGCGCCCGAGCAGACCGAGCAGACCGAGCAGACAGAACAGACCACCACGACCACCGCTCCCGAGGAGCCTGAGGTGCCCGTGGAGCTCCCTCTTATGAACGCAGAACCCAGGCTTATCATGAACGGCTGTATGGCTTTCAAGTGCGACGGCAAGAACTACGTTTACAACATCACAGACAACGAGCTGTATGAAACAGAGTATGATGTTAATGACATTACTGTGCTCAGTGGTTGCGTTGCTATATTCGGATATAAAGGGTATTACGAATTGGATGCCTATAAAAAAGACGAATACACACCTTATGTCGTAAATATTAAAACAAACGAAAAATATGACGACTTGATACCGATAGGATATGATGAGAATTATATCACCTTAGGTAAACTTGAAAAAGGCTTTTCAAACGATGTTCTGACTATGGGCATGCTTGATAATAAAGGAGAATGGGTACTTCCTTTATCCGACAAATACGC
>JAGAKC010000092.1 GCA_017848155.1 Oscillospiraceae bacterium
AGATAAAGGGGAAAATGCCTTTATCCTCGGCAATGGGAACGAGCCTTTCGTAATATTCCGCCGCAGAGGAATAGCTTGCCGCAAGGGAGTAATTTCTCGCAGCCATCAGCAGTGATTCGGGAAGGTGTATATCCTTTTCCGCAGCAATGGCAGCGCATTGTGCGGCATTTGTGGGGTATCCCATTCTGCTGTAGCATATAGAAGTATAAAATCCCAGAACGCCCTGTTCTCTGTCGGTAAGGCTTTTGCTTTTCAGGTCTCAGAAAATATCCAGAGCCTCGTTATATTCGTTGTCCGAAAGCAGAAGCTCCAGAGCTTCGTAAAAATCGGACCTTTTGCTTCCGTGGGAGAAGGCGTTTCCGATAACATTTTTATCGTAATCTGAAAGAAAGCTGCGGACAGTGTTGTACATTCCGCCGGTCACAAGACTTCCTGTCTGAACGAAAAAGCCTGTGAATATCATCAGTGAGCCGCATATTAGATATGCTTCATCGGGACGGGGAGCGGAGAAAATATAGTATAGTATCAGAAGCACTCCGAGAGCATAGGGTACGGCTGCGCCTGCGGGAGCAGACCTTACAAAGCGCTCTGAAAGCGCAGAGATAAGCTTTTTAAAAGGGTTCATACATAGCCGTCCTTATCTTAAAAAAATCCGATACATAGGTGTGCAGGCTTGCTGCGGCACACGAAACGTACCGCTTAATGCTGCTCGGTTCCCCGCCTGACATGGTTCACGGTGTTTTGTTGCACAGGGCCCGCACACCTATATATCGGATTATATCCAACTTAGATAATATGTATTATACCATACATTTTCAGAAATTGCAATAGCTTTTGAAAAATTTTTTCATTTTTATTTGCATGTTGCGGAGCAGCCTGCAAAGCAGGGGAGCTTATCCGTGGATAAGACGGGCGCTGTCGGGTTCGTAAAGTCCTGTGATAACTATATTCATATTGGCGTCTGTTCTGCCCAGATCGTAAAGTCTGCCATCTTCCAGCGAAACGAGCGGGCGCAGGGGATGCTCGTTGTTGTTTTTTATGACCGTGCCTACCTCTCCAGTGGAAAGAGTGACCTTTGAGCCTGTAGGATAAGGAGCTACCTTTCTCAGGAACGCCCTTACGATCTCGTCGTCAAAATGTGAGCCGCTGCCTCCCATAATAAATTCTATCGCCTCGCTGGGAGGAGCGGGGATACGGTACGGGCGGTTTGAGGTAAGAGCATCGTAAACGTCTGCCACGGCAAGTATGCGTGCGTATGGGTGTATCTGACCTTCCTTGAGCTTAAATGGATAGCCCGAGCCGTCCCAGCGCTCATGGTGCTCGATAATTCCGCAGAAGCAGGCTTCTGAAACAAGATGCCGTTCCTTAAGATGATTTGCGGCGTAGATCGGGTGCATACGGATAATATTGTATTCCTCGTCGGTGAGCCTGCCCTTTTTGTTGATGATATCTATAGGTACCGAGGTCTTTCCGATATCGTGGAGAAGTCCCGCAGTTCCCAGCTCTTCAAGCATGCTGCGGTCAAGACCCATTTCCAGACCGATAGCAATAGCCATGATGGCAACGCTCAGACTGTGGTGAAAGGTATAATCGTCGTACATTTTAATATCCGCAATGTTGATAAGGATATCCTTTTTGTCCGCAAGCTCGTCGATAAGCTGTTCGGTAGTGTCGCCTATTTTGTCGATATCGCTTTGGGTGACGCCCTTTCCCGAGTCCATAAAATTATCCGCAAGACTGTGGATATTGCTTATGGCGTTTTGCTTTATCTCGCTGTTTATTGATGATATCACCCTGACCTCGCTGTTTTCCGCGCTGATATAAGCGCCTTCCACAGCGCCGCTTCTGTTCATCTGGGTGATATTCATATCGGTAAGCTTTGTACCTGTTTTAAGGGTCACAACGCTTCCTGCCGAGGAATCGAAAAACGTAATGTCACGGGCAAGGCACATGCCCGAGGTAAGGTCTGTATTACGCAGATAAACCATGCGCTTGCCTCCTTTTGATAGAGAAGCTGCCGTATAAATCATGCTCTTTGGCTTGAAGAGAAGCCTTCCTGCATAATTTTATCAGCGCTTCCATAAAATTTTCATACAATCATTGATATAATTATAGTATATTTTAAGCAAAAAGTCAACAGAAATATTTAAAAACAATAGTTTCTTAACAGTTGAGCTATCCGGAATATTTTTTTGCATAATATCATATATTCTCTTGTAATAGATCTCAGGAGTGTAAACGGGGGTACAAAATGCTGTCA
>JAGAKC010000093.1 GCA_017848155.1 Oscillospiraceae bacterium
ATCAATGCAGTCAGCGGTTCCTTTGCTGACCAGTATAAGGAATATATCTATTGCGATTCTCTGTCGGGGGACATACTTGCGGCAAAGGGTCATAAGCGTGTCGGCAGCAAGGGCACTAACAAGGGTGACGACAATATCATCACCAACGGCTCTGCTATCGCAGTAAACGAGGGTCAGTGTGCTCTGGTGGTCGTTGACGGAAAGGTAATGGAGGTCGCAGCTGAACCCGGCGTGTTCGAGTTCAAGTCTGACGCATCCCCCTCTGTATTCGCAGGTAATCTCGGCGATTCCATCATAGCTACACTTAAGGACATCGGCGGCAGGATAAGCTACGGTGGCGATGCAGGCCGTGATCAGCGTGTATACTACGTAAACACAAAGGAGATCATCGGCAACCGTTACGGTACCGTCAATCCTATTCCTTTCCGTGTTCTTGACAGGAACATCGGTCTTGACGTGGATGTTACTCTGCGCTGCAACGGTGACTATTCCTACCGTATCACTAACCCCGTACTGTTCTATACGAACGTGTGCGGAAATATCCCCAGTACATATAACCGTGCAACTCTTGACAGCATACTTAAGGCAGAGATCGTTACAGCTCTGCAGCCTGCGCTTGCAAAGATATCCGAGCAGGGCATAAGACCCAGCGGACTTCCTGCGCACACTCTTGAGATATGCGATGCGCTGAACGAGATACTCTCCAAGAAGTGGGGCGATCTCCGTGGTATGCACATCGAGTCCTTCAATATGAATCCTCCCTTACTGCCCAAGGAAGATCAGGATATGATCACAGATCTTCAGCGCAAGGCTGTTTATCGTAATGCTGACATGGGTATGGCTCACCTTGTTGAGGCACAGGGCGACGCTATGAAGATCGCCGCAGGTAATCAGGGCGGAGCTATGATGGGCTTTATGGGCATGAACATGGCTCAGCAGGCAGGCGGATTCAACGCTCAGAACATGATGGCAATGCAGCAACAGCAGATGATGGCACAGCAGCAGGCTATGGCAGCTGCTCCTGCTCCTGCACAGGCTGCACCTGCTGCTAATACATGGAAGTGCGCATGCGGTGCTGAGAACACAGGAAAGTTCTGCGCAGAGTGCGGCGCTGCGAAGCCTGCGGAGGTAGCTGGCTGGTCTTGTGCATGCGGCGCTGTGAACAAGGGCAAGTTCTGCATGGAGTGCGGCAAGCCGAAGCCTGCGGGAGCACCTATGTTCAAGTGCGACAAGTGCGGCTGGGAGCCTGCTGACCCGCATAATCCTCCCAAGTTCTGTCCCGAGTGCGGCGACGTATTTGACGCAAGTGACATCGTTTGATGGATCTCCTGTCTTATCGACAGATATCACGACCCGACGGCTGATGCTGTCGGGTCTTTTGTTTGGAAAGCCGTTGACAAACCGATAACGATGTGATAAAATAGAAAAGTGAATCAAGTACCCACTCGCGGAGAGCTTCGTGAGTGGCTTTTGTGCGTTTAAAGGGAGAAAGCTATGTCAGTATTCGATATCTTCAAAAAACTGGAGTCCGAAAGAGCGCCCGAGCCGACAGGACCCGTGGAATACATTATCGTTGGTCTCGGAAATCCCGGGGCGGAATACGAGAATACCCGTCATAATATAGGCTTTATGACGATAGATACACTGTGCGAAAAATATAAGCTCAGCTGTAAGAAGCTGCGTTTCAAGTCGCTGACCTGCGATGCGGTCATTTCGGGAAAGCGCTGCCTTATAATGAAGCCGACCACATTTATGAACAACAGCGGTCAGGCTGTGACGGAGGCGATGAGCTTCTATAAGATACCGCCCGAGCGTACTATAGTTGTGTACGATGATATCTCGCTGGAGCCCGGAAAGCTGCGCATA
>JAGAKC010000009.1 GCA_017848155.1 Oscillospiraceae bacterium
CCCAATAAGAGATAGTGCTGCCGAATTAGGCAGCTGTTGATGATCTGTGGTATGCTCCTGCAGAGTTGACCCCTTCAGAGCCTTTTCTGCCCTTTTACGATCCAATACAGCCTGCATCATTATCTCCTTTCCTTAACCTACGACCGTTCACATATAGCTCATTAAATTATAGCAACGAAATACATACTATTCAACCCCAAAACAGTGCATTGCGTCAAATTTGTCCCTTTTTGTGTAAATTTTTTCAATTCTCCTGCCGCAAAGCAGGTCGTTGCAGTTTGTATGTTATTCTGTCACGGTATCAGGACCGATCTGCTTTATCTGACTATGTTTTGGCGAACTGCCGAAATATCTGATATATGCCCTGTAGAACACAGAGTAATCACGAAATCCGCAGCTTTCTGCCGCCTGCTGTGCAGAAGCACCGTTGCGCAGCAGCTCCTTTGCCATTGTAAGCCGCTTTTTGATGACATATTCCCATGGCGCAGCACCTGTTGCCTGCTTAAATACACGATCGAACTGTGATGTACTGAGATAGAAATGTTCAGCAAGCTTTGCAACCGAAATATCCTCCGTAAGATGTTCATTCACATACATCACCAGTCTTTCCGCAGTACTCTGCGTTTTATGTCCCGATCTTCTCCTTTCGCTCCACGCACGGTCGATCATATCAAGCAGCATTATAAGGTGAGTACAGAGCGTGAGCCTTTTCCCGTAATCATCGTCACAGCTGCACATTTCAGAAAACAACCTCTTTATAAGCGCTGTATCTATATCAGAAGAGCTTAACATATTGTTGCTTCCAAGCGGACGCTCGGTAAACGCCCTTGTGAGCCGCCTTTCAGGATCAAGAGCATCAGCAAAGGAAAGCGGAAAATTCACCGCATACCGCTCATAGGTGCTTCCTGCTGTTATTTTTGGGGTATGAGCCTCCGCAGGACGCATTATCATCAAGCTGTTTTCATGCAGCGGATATCTGGAGCCTTCCACAAGATATTCCACATTTCCCGAAACAAAAAAGTATATCTCGCAGCCGTCATGTATATGCATGGTAAAGCTGCCTGCATCAGGAGCATCATCCACTGCATGGCGTATATAGATATCACCGCAGCTGTATTCATCGAGCATATTATCACCTCTGTAATTATTGTAGCACATGATGCGTGGATTTGCAATATAATATGCTCAAATCAGCAATTGAAATACCAAAACATTCATGATAAAATAAGGCTGACAAATAAAAACGGAGGTATTTATCATGAGCTTTAAGCTTGCAGCATTCGCAGATGAGGCAGACGGAAGGATATCTGAACAGATAAAGGCTATGACCAGGAACGGGATCGGATATCTCGAAATAAGAGGTGTGGACGGCGAGAATATCTCGGATATCTCCATCGGAAAAGCAAAGGAAGTCCGCAGACAAATGGACGATGCAGGTCTTGCGGTGTGGTCGCTCGGCTCTCCTTATGGCAAGATCGGGATATGTGACGATCTTGCGGCGCATCTCGACAAGTTCAAGCGTGGTCTTGAGCTTGCTGATATCCTCGGCGCAAAGCATATCAGGCTGTTCAGCTTCTATGTACCGTCGGATGATGCTGAGCGGTATCGTGACGAGGTCATGAGCCGCCTCGGACAGTTTGTCGAAGCGGCAAAGGGCAGCGACATCATCCTCTGCCACGAAAATGAAAAGGGCATCTACGGCGATATCGCATCACGCTGTGCGGAGATACACAAAGAGTTTTCCTCGCTGAAGGCTGTGTTCGACCCTGCGAACTTCATACAGTGCGTTCAGGACACAAGGACGGCATGGGAGCTTCTCTCCCCCTACGTTGAGTATATGCACATCAAGGATGCGATGGAGGACGGCTCGGTGGTACCAGCAGGAAAGGGCATCGGAAACCTGCCGTATCTTCTGGAAAACTACAGGGGCAGCGTACTTACGCTGGAGCCGCATCTGTCGGTATTCGACGGCTTAGACAAGCTGGAAGCGAATGAGAAAACAAAGATGGGATACTGCTATCCCACATCGGGAGCAGCATTTGACGCTGCCGCAAACGCACTCAAGGAGCTGATATAACTCAGCAGGCTGCTTAATTAAAGGAGAAAAAGCTATGGATAAGATAAGACTTGGCATCGTAGGACTCGGCAACATGGGCAGCGGACATTTCTACAATGTTCTGGGCGGAAAGTGTCCGTCTGTGCAGATCACCGCAGTATGTGACATCATCCCCGAAAAGATGAACAAGGCTAAGGACCACCCTGAGATCACCTGCTTTACCGACTACACCGAGATGCTGGACAGCGGACTTGTTGACGCAGTACTGATAGCTGTTCCGCATTATGATCAC
>JAGAKC010000094.1 GCA_017848155.1 Oscillospiraceae bacterium
ATAATTATGTTACCGTGTGACATTATGTTTTAAATCAAAAAGTATGATCAATTACGGAGGAGAAAAATGACACCGAATAACTCAGCCCCTACCCCAAAAAGACCGCAGAAGTACCGTTATAATGTGCTTGTTGTTGATGACAATGCTATTCTGCTGCGTACTGTCAGGGAGATGCTGAACGATACCTACAACGTGGCGATCGCCGCTTCTGATACGCAGGCATACACGGCCATCGAAAAAACAAAGCCTGATGTGATACTGCTGGATTACGAGATGCCATATACAGACGGAGAGGGCGTACTGAAAAAGCTGCGCAGCAAACCCGATACCAGCGATATTCCCGTGATCTTCTTTACGGGAAGCGCAGACAGAGAAGTTGTCACAAAGCTTGTAAGCCTAAGCCCTGACGGCTATCTTCTGAAGCCGCCGAACAGAGAAAAGATGATAAACAAGATAGAAAAAACTCTGGCTTCAGCTGAAGAGGAAAACGCAGAAACCAAGGAATGATCTGACACCAATAGAAAATATACTGAATCTGCGCTTTGATCCATGTATATTGTAAACGACAAAGCACCCATCTTACAGGGTGCTTTTTTTGGAGTAACTATATGATACATATTTTTATCATCAATCCATACGCAGGCAAAAAGAACTTTGCAAACGACCTGAGAAGTCAGCTGGACTCCATCGAGGGGCTGAATTACTTCGTGTTCAGTACACGATACGCAGGCTATGAAACAGAGCTTGTAAAAAAGATACTGCACATATTTGAGGGTGAAAAGCTGCGTTTTTACTGCTGCGGCGGCTCGGGCACGATGCGCAATATGCTCAACGGCTTCGACGACCTTTCAAAAGCAGAGATAGCCTTTTATCCCTGCGGTCTTTCAAACGACTTCCTTAAAATGTTCGGCGATCAGTGTCAGCGCTTCTATAATATAGAGGAGCTTATAAACGGCGATATAATCAAGGTGGACTACATCGCTTCAAACTGCGGCGTATCGCTGAACTCCCTCTCCACGGGACTTGACAGTAACTGCCTTGAGATGATGGACTGCTTCCGTGCGGCACGCATCATAAACGACGGTCTGCCGTATACCCTTGCAACACTGTACTCCATCTTCGTTTCCAAAACAGAAAAGTATGAAGTAACTCTCGACGATGAGGTCTATAAGGGCGGCTTTGCGGAGGTCTTTATAGGAAACGGCTGCGTTTTCGGCGGAAAGATGCACTTCGCAGAGCACACGGTCGTCAATGACGGTGAAGCGCTGTTCGCCCTTGCAGGAAACCGTAAGGGCATCTCACTTCTTCCTACCCTTATGGCAGTGACAGGCAAAAAGCACGAAAAGGTGAAGAAGCTAATGACCTGCGGCTCATGCAGCCGTATAAGGATAAAGCGTCTTGACGGCTCGCTGTTTACGATAAACCAGGACGGCGACCTGCAGAAAAATGTGAACGTATGCGAAGCACGTATAGTTCGTCAGGGACTTAACCTTGTAGTACCCAAGGGGGTGACCGTAGTATGAATACCCATTTTTCCACAGGCTACAGCACGAACCTTATCTTCTATATCCTGGAATGTATGATCGTGATAATCATGAACATCGTTTTCAACAGGATACCATGGTCTGTTTTTGGTCCGCTGATCTGCTTCTTTATCGTGACGATAGCTATACTCTACAGGGGCAAAAAGAAAAAGCCGCTGAAGGAAATGACTCATATGATAATGCAAAGCATGTGCTTCGTTATCGTTGATTCCATATTGTCGATAGTTTTCGACTCGGCTCAGGTATTCATCTATGCGATGTGCTTCAGCTCGGTGCTTGCGTTCGTTTACCTCAACAACAAGCTGATGCGCTTCCAGATGATACAATCCATGGTGGTGATCATCTTCGTTGCGGCTATCGTGAGCATCTATGTCGGCTCACGTCAGACCATGCTCGTATATACCTTCGGTACGGTGATGCTTTTAGTTACGAACTGGGTAATAACCAGTATGACAAACATCATAAACTACCAGTACAGAAAAAGCATGGAACAGGAACGAAGCCTTGACGACCTGCTTAAGGTGGTAGAGGCAAAGTGTGACGAGGCTCGTGACGCCACACGAAGCAAATCAAAGTTCCTTGCGAACATGTCCCATGAGATAAGGACTCCGATGAGCGCCGTAATGGGCATGAACGAGATGATACTGCGTGAAAGCAAAGAGCAGAACATACGCAACTACGCAGTGGAAACGAAGATCGCAGCCGAATCCCTGCTCCACATCATAAACGACATCCTCGATATCACAAAGATCGAAGAGGGCAAGCTGACACTTGTACCTGTGGAATACAGCCTTGCAGAGCTTATAAAGGACCTGTATACGCTGGTGCGTTTCAGGGCTGAGGGCAAGAACCTTGCTTTCAATATATCCGTTGACGAAACGCTTCCGTCAAAGCTGGAGGGCGATGACCTTAAGCTGAAGCAGGTGCTCATAAACCTTCTGAGCAATGCTGTAAAATACACCAAAGAGGGCAGCGTTGCACTGGACGTAAGCAATGCCGAAAACGGCGGAATACGCTTCGTTGTGCGTGATACGGGTATAGGTATCAAGGAGGAGGATCTCGGCCGACTGTTCGATGCTTTTGAACGCCTC